>NZ_JBEXOS010000024.1:0-96400 GCF_040611655.1 Streptomyces sp. NPDC006552 | reverse complement strand
GCTTGAGCCCGGCCACCCGGACCATGAAGAACTCGTCGAGGTTCGAGGCGAAGATCGCCAGGATCCTTGAGCTTCGAGCCCGCGGAGACCTTGACGCTGTAACCGGCCGGGATGTTGATCGGCTCGCCGGTCTGGGGGTTACGAGCGGTGCGAGCGGCACGGTGGGTGCGCTCGAAGGTCAGGAAGCCGGGGATCGTGACCTTCTCGTCGCCCTTGGCAACGATCTCGCCGACCGTCTCGGCGAACGCGGCCAGCACGGCGTCGGCGTCCTTGCGGGTCACCTCGGCGCGGTCGGCCAGCGCGGCCACCAGCTCACTGCGGTTCATGTTTGTACTCCCGTGTTCTTCTTGCCGTTGAGGCGTGCCATGCGGCTGGGCCGCATGTTGGGCAACAGCGAAGCCGATGCTGCCAGGGTCTCGGTCAGGCCCAGGACCCGGGTCCGGCTTCCGGACCCCGGCGCCCTGTGGGGGGCGCCCCCTGGACGCAGTCCTTGGGGAAGCATCCTGCCCCCACCAGCGGCGGTAAAGCCAATCCGGTGCCCCTGGGGGTCACACGGAAAGCCTTACCGCCCAGGGCCCGGGGCGGGTCGGGGGGCCTGCTTCCCGGCCACCCTAGAGGGCCCGGCGGGGCCCCGTGTTCCGCGACGCGCCGGTCCTCAGGCGCCCGTGACGCCTGTCACCACCACGCCGGCGGCCTTCGCCGCGTCGCGCACGGCACCGGCGACGGCACCCGCGACCTTGTCGTTGAAGACGCTGGGGATGATGTAGTTCGGGTTGAGCTCGTCCTCGCTCACCACGTCGGCCAGGGCCGTGGCGGCGGCCAGCATCATCTCCGTGTTGACCGTGCGCGACTGGGCGTCGAGCAGGCCGCGGAAGACGCCGGGGAAGACCAGGACGTTGTTGATCTGGTTCGGGAAGTCGGAGCGGCCGGTGGCCACGACGGCCGCCGTCTGCCGGGCGATCGCGGGGTCGACCTCGGGGTCGGGGTTCGCGAGCGCGAACACGATGGCGCCCTCGGCCATGGCCGCCACGTCGTCGCCGTTCAGCACGTTCGGCGCGGAGACGCCGATGAACACGTCGGCGCCCGCCACGGCCTCCTTGAGCGTGCCGGTCAGCCCTTCGGGGTTGGTGTTGTCCGCGATCCAGCGCAGCGGCGAGTCCTTGTCCGCGTCCTTGAGGTCCTCGCGGCCGGCGTGCACGACGCCGTGGATGTCGGCCACCACCGCGTTCTTCACGCCCGCGGCGAGCAGCAGCTTGAGGATGGCGGTGCCGGCCGCGCCCGCGCCGGACATGACGACGCGGATGTCGCCCATGCCCTTGTTCGCCACGCGCAGCGCGTTGGTGAGGGCGGCCAGGACGACGATCGCGGTGCCGTGCTGGTCGTCGTGGAAGACGGGGATGTCGAGGGCCTCGCGCAGCCGGGCCTCGATCTCGAAGCAGCGCGGCGCGGAGATGTCCTCCAGGTTGATGCCGGCGAAGCCGGGCGCGATCGCCTTGACGATCTCGACGATCGCGTCGGTGTCCTGGGTGTCCAGGCAGATCGGCCAGGCGTCGATGTCGGCGAACCGCTTGAAGAGGGCGGCCTTGCCCTCCATGACCGGCATGGCGGCCATCGGGCCGATGTTGCCGAGGCCGAGCACCGCGGAGCCGTCCGTCACGACCGCAACGGTGTTGCGCTTGATGGTCAGCCGGCGGGCGTCCTCGGGGTTCTCCGCGATCGCCATGCAGACGCGGGCCACACCCGGCGTGTAGACCATGGAGAGGTCGTCACGGTTACGGATGGGGTGCTTGGACTGCATCTCGATCTTGCCGCCGAGGTGCATCAGGAACGTACGGTCGGAGACCTTCCCGAGCGTCACGCCCTCGATCTTGCGCAGCTCCTCGACGATCTCGTCCGCGTGGGACGTGGAGCTGGCCGCGATCGTGACGTCGATCCGGAGCTTCTCGTGGCCGGAGGCGGTGACGTCGAGGCCGGTCACCGAGCCGCCGGAGGACTCCACGGCGGTGGTGAGCTGCGAGACAGCCGTACCGCTCGCGGGCACCTCCAACCGGACCGTCATCGAGTAGGAGACGCTGGGCGCCGTTGCCATGGCCGACTTCCTCTGCTTTCACCGTGTAGCTGTTGCCGTCCGATGGTCGCACCTACCGCCGAGTACGTGGTAGCCGCATCGGATTGTGAACGTTACGTTCACCGCACTTTCGGAAACTAGTTTCCACCATACGAGAAGTCGTGGCGAACAGGAAGAGGGGTCCGGAAACGAGAAGAGGCCCACGTCACAGGGTGACGTGGGCCTCTCTCTCCGTTCATGACACCGGCCCGCCATGCTCGCCTCGCGGCAAGTGGTCCCTCTAGGGGACGAAGGTTGGGCCCGGGGGCTTGGATCGAGCCGGTGCCTCCTCCACGGTACTGCATTCTCCCGCTCCACCCCAGACCCCGGAGCCGACCGGCGGCCCACGGGTCAGTCGCGCAGCAGGTCCGGCACCCCGTCCGCGTCCGGTTCGTCGCGGTCGGCGGAGACCACCGTGAGCTGCTGGGTGGCCCGGGTCAGCGCCACGTAGAGCACCCGCAGGCCCGCCGGGGACTCGTCGGCGATCTCGGCCGGGGAGACGACCACCGTGGCGTCGTACTCCAGGCCCTTGGCCTCCAGCGAGCCGAGCGCGACGACGCGCTCGCCGAGCCCGTCGAGCCAGCGGGCCGCCTCCGCGCGGCGGTTCATCGCCACGACGACGCCGACCGTGCCGTCGACCCGGTCGAGCAGCCGGGCGGCCTCCTGCCGCACGGTGCTGCCGAGCCGGTCGCGGACCACGCTGAAGCGCGGCTCGACGCCGGTGGAGCGGACCGCCGACGGGGAGTCGGAGCCCGGCATCGCCAGCGCGAGCACCTTCGCGGCCAGCTCCGCGATCTCGGAGGGGTTGCGGTAGTTGACGGTGAGGGTGAAGCGGCGGCGGGGGCGGCTGCCGAGCGCCTCGTCGCGGGCCTCGGCCGCCTCGTCCGGCGTCGACCAGGACGACTGGGCCGGGTCGCCGACCACCGTCCACGTGGCGTGCCGGCCGCGGCGGCCGACCATGCGCCACTGCATCGGCGTGAGGTCCTGCGCCTCGTCCACGATGACGTGCGCGTACTCGGTCCGCTCCTGGGCCAGGCGCTCGGCGCGCTCGCGCTGGGTCTCCTCGCGCCCCGGCATCAGCTCCTCCAGGCCGGTGAGCTGGTCCAGCGGGTCGTACTCGCGCTTCTTCCGCGGGCGCGCCGGGGCGCCCAGGACGGCGGTCAGCTCGTCGAGCAGGGCCACGTCGTGCACCGACAGCGCCTCGCGCCGCAGGGACCGGGCGACCTTGCGGACCTCTCCGGGGTTGAGGACGCGCCGGGCCCAGCGGCCCAGGCGCCGCTCGTCGGCCATCGCGGCGAGGACGGCGCGGGGCGTCAGCTCCGGCCACCAGGCGTCCAGGAAGTGCTGGAAGTCGTCTTCGCCCGTGATGTCCTCGTCGAAGGAGGAGCGCAGCTCGGCGGCGAGCTCGGGGTCCGTGTGCCGGCCGCCCGCGCCCGACCGCTCCCACAGGGCGTCCAGGAGCAGCCGGCGGGCGCGCGGGCGCAGGTGGTTGACGGGTGCCGTGCCGCTCAGGGCCGCCTGGCGGATGCGGTTCAGCTGGTCGGCCTCCAGTTCCAGGCGGCGGCCGAAGGCGACGACCCGCAGCCGGGTGGGCGTACCGGCGGGGGCCGGGGTCTCCTCGTCGGGCTCCTCGCCGAACGCGAGCTGTTCGGCCGGGGCCGGGGCCGGGCGGCCCGACTCCAGGGCCCCGCGGGCCGCCTTGCGCAGCACCTTCAGCATCCGTGACGAGCCCTTGACGCGGGCCACGGCCGGGCTGTCGTACTCGGTGGCCTCGGCGCCGTCGACCAGGGAGCCGACCGCACGGATCGCGACCTGGCCCTCCTCGCCGAGCGAGGGCAGCACGCCCTCGGTGTAGGCGACCAGGAGCGGGGTGGGCGAGACGATGAGGATGCCGCCCGCGTACCGGCGCCGGTCCTGGTAGAGCAGGTAGGCGGCGCGGTGCAGGGCGACCGCCGTCTTGCCGGTGCCGGGACCGCCCTCGACGTACGTCACGGAGGCGGCGGGCGCCCGGATCACCTGGTCCTGCTCGGCCTGGATGGAGGCCACGATGTCGCGCATGGAGTGGCTGCGGGCCTGGCCGAGGGCGGCCATCAGCGCGCCGTCGCCGACGGCGGGGAGCCGCTCGCCGTCCAGGTAGGCGGTCAGCTCGGGGCGCATCAGGTCGTCCTCGACGCCGAGCACCCTGCGGCCCTTGGAGCGGATGACGCGGCGGCGCACCACGCGGCCGGGGTCGACCGGCGTGGAGCGGTAGAACGGCGCGGCGGCCGGGGCACGCCAGTCGATGACCAGCGGCGAGTAGTCGGCGTCCAGGACGCCGATGCGGCCGATGTGCAGCGTCTCGGCGATGTCGGCGCTGTTGTCCGGGCGGACCGCGCCGTCGGCCGGTTCGACGGCCGTGTACGCGCCGTCCGGGCCCTTCTTGCCGTCCTTGCCCGGGAGCAGGTCGATACGGCCGAAGAGGAAGTCCTCGAACTCGTTGTTGAGCCGGCTGAGGTGGACCCCCGCCCGGAAGACCTGGGCGTCCCGCTCGGCGAGCGCGCCGGGCGTGCCGACCTGCCCGCGCTTCGCGGCGTCGTCCATCAGGAACTCCGCCTCGTGGATCTTCTCTTCCAGGCGGTGGTAGACGGCGTCGAGATGTTCCTGTTCGACACCGATCTCACGGTCACGAACGGAGTCCGTATCCGAGTCCACCGCTGGATCCTGCTGAGCCTGAGCGGCCACCGGGCCCCCTTCTGACGTGCTGGGCAGCCGTCAAAAATACGCGACAGGGGGCCCCGGCGGCTACGTCCGCGACGGCGGGGCCCACCGGGGACTCACGCGTTCACCTCCACGAGCCGCTTTCCGTCGAGGGTCTCCACCTCGAAACGGTCGATCTGGTCGCGGGAGAACGCCGCCCCTCCGTGCACGTACAGCGGGTACGTGGCGCTCTCGTGCGGGCTGGACGCGATGCCGTAGCCCCACTTCGGGACGGACCAGGTGGTGACCGTCTCGCGCGCGCCGTTCTTGCCGACGGCGACCAGGGAGCACTTCAGCGGCCCCTTGACGTTCTTCAGTTGCAGGACGGTGTGGGTGCCCCAGGCCTTCTTCTCCAGGCCGATCGTCGCGCTGACCTTCGTCGTCGCGTCGGTGGCGTGCACCTTCTCGTCCATGTGGTGGAAGAAGGCGTCCTCGGCGGGGCTGGTGGGGTGCGGCTCCGCGACGGCCCCGGTGCCGCCGTCGCCGGTCGCCGCCATGACCGCCAGCGGGCCGCCGATGATCAGGGCCGCGGCGGCCGCCGCCAGGGCGAGCCCCCGGCGCCGGCGGCGTCCCCGCCTGCGGGCGACCTCACCGGCCAGGGACCGGGCGAGGCGGGGGCCGGGCGTGGCCGCGAGGGACTCCCCCACGCGGCGCACCGCGGGCACGTCGCGCGCGTCCGGCAGATCCGCGAGCGCGGCGAGCACCGGCTCCATCCCGGCGAACTCCTCCAGCTGCGCCGCGCAGTACGCGCACGCCGCCAGATGGACCTCGAAGGCGCTCGCCTCCGCGTCGTCGAGGATGCCCAGCGCGTAGGCGCCGACGGTCTCGTGCACGTCTCCCGCCGGCCCGTCGCCGGACGGTCCCAGCCCCCCGTACGCCGCTGTCATGCCGTCACCCCCCGCTCCTCCAGCGCCAGCTTCATGGAACGCAGTGCGTAGAACACGCGGGAGCGCACCGTGCCGCTGGGGATGCCGAGCGTCGCGGCAGCCTCATTGACCGTACGCCCTTTGAAGTAGGTCTCCACGAGCACTTCGCGGTGTGCGGGCGTCAGGTCCTCCAGGGCGTCGGAGAGTGTCATCAGCCACAGCGCCTTGTCGATCTCGTCCTCCGCGGGGATGACCTCCAGCGGTGACGCGTCGACCTCCTGTGGCCGGGCCTGCCGGCTGCGGTGGCCGTCGATGACGATCCGTCGGGCGACCGTCACCAGCCAGGGGCGTACCGAGCCGGTCGCCCGGTTGAGCTGACCGGCGTTCTTCCAGGCACGGATGAGCGTCTCCTGCACGACATCCTCCGCGCGCTGCCGGTCCCCCGCCACCAGGCGGAGCACATAGGCGAGGAGCGGGCGCGCGTGCTCGGCGTAGAGCGCACGCATCAGCTCCTCGTCCGGCTCCGGGGGCCGGGGCGCGCGATGTCGGGCCCGGGAAGGGCGTTCATCGGCCACGGCGGAATCCTTGCGCACGCCTACCTCCGGTGTCCCCGCTTCGGCGATCCGGCCGTCTCTTCCCGGCTGGGCTCACGGGTGGGATACGTACGCGAACAGGCTTGTGTTCAAGGGGAGTTCGCGGCGCGGCGGGTCAGGCTCTGGCCAGGGCGGCCCGGCGACGGTGCCGGGCGACCCGCTCCCGGTTGCCGCAGACCTCGCTGGAGCACCAGCGGCGCCGGCGCCCGCGGGAGGTGTCGAGGTAGATGATCGGGCAGTTGTCGCCCGCGCACTGGCGCAGGCCGCCGCGGACGGCGGGGTCGGTGAGCAGCTCGACGGTGTCCCGGGCGACGGCGGCGAGCAGCGCCGGGCAGCCCGGTTCCTCGTGCAGGGCGCGGACCAGGGCGCCGTCGGTGGCGCGGACGGCGCGGGGGGCCGGCGGGGCGGCGCGGGCGAGCAGGTTGACGCGGTCGAGGGCGGCCGGTGCGGGGCGGCCGGCCAGTTCGCCGCGGACCGACTGCCCGACGAGGCCGCGCAGTTCGCGGAAGGCGGCGAGCCAGGCTCCGGTACAGGCGGGCAGCGCCGCGGGGTCGGGGACGAGGCCCGCGCCGACGAGCCAGGCGCAGAGCCGGTCGGTGGAGGTGAGGCGTTCGCCGGGGTGTGCGGTGGCGACCAGGTCCAGGCAGAGACGTCCGGAGTCGAACCGCAGCTCATGGAGGAGCGGAAGAGGGGGGAGGGAGGGGGGCTCTGTGGGTACTGCTGCCATGTCCTCTACAGTGCCCGTCCCGGCCCGCCGCCGTAACCCCCGGTGAGGCGGGGTTACTTGGGGAGGTGCGCGGGCGGCCCGTCGTGCACAGCCGCTGGAAGAGGACGTGGTCGCGCCATGCGCCGTCGATGTGCAGAAAGCCGGGGGCGAGGCCGATCTCGGCGAAGCCGCATTTGGTGAGCACCCGCTGGGACGCCTTGTTGTCCACGAGGGTGCCCGCCTCCAGGCGGTGCAGGCCGAACTCCTCGCGGGCGGCGCGGCCGACGACACGGCCACCGGCCGCCGTGTCGAACAGCAGCCACATCGCGCCGCCCGGCTCGGCTATCCGCTCGGCCTGCGTACGCGGGCCGCGCCCGCCGGTGAACGGGGTCCGGCCGGCCCCGGCACGCCCTACTCGGGTGCGTACTTCGCGTCGGAGGAGGCCGGGTCCAGGGAGAGGCGGTAGCCCCGTTTCACCACCGTCTGGATCAGTTTCGGGGTGCCGAGTGACACTCTGAGGCGGGCCATCGCCGTCTCCACCGCGTGTTCGTCGCTGCCCGCGCCGGGCAGCGCGCGCAGCAGGTCCGCGCGGGAGACCACCCAGCCGGGGCGGCGGGCGAGGGAGCGCAGCAGGGCCATGCCGGCGGGCGGCACCGGGCGCAGTTCCCCGTCGACGACGACCGCGTGCCCGCGCAGTTCGACGCGGTGGCCCGCCACCGGCAACGTCCGGGCGCGGGCGGGCAGTTCACGGCAGAGCAGCTGCACCAGCGGGCCGAGCCGGAACCGCTCCGGCTGCACCGTCGGGACGCCGTGCGCCTGGAGCGGCAGCGCCGTCACCGGGCCCACGCACGCCGGGACCGCGTCGTGCTCCATCGCGGCCAGCAGCCCGGGCAGCAGGCCGCGCTCCCGCGCCCGGTCCAGCAGGGACGCGGCCGCCGGCGCCGAGGTGAACGTCAGCGCGTCCACCCCCCGCGCCACCGTCGCGTCCAGCAGGCGGTCGACCGGCCCGATGTCCTCCGGCGGCATCCACCGGTACACCGGCACGCCCACCACCTCGGCCCCGGCCTCGCGCAGCGCCTCCACGAACCCGGGCAGCGGCTCCCCGTGCAGCTGGACCGCGACCCGCCGGTCCTGGACCCCCTCGGCGAGCAGCCGCTCCAGCACCTCGGCCATCGACTCCGACGAGGGCGACCACTCCTCGGTCAACCCCGCCGCGCGCACCGCCCCCTTCACCTTCGGGCCGCGGGCCAGCAGCTCCACCCCGCGCAGCCGGGCGAGCAGCGCCTCCCCCAGGCCCCAGCCGTCGGCCGCCTCGATCCAGCCGCGGAAGCCGATCGCGGTCGTCGCCACCACGACGTCGGGGGCGTGGTCGAGCAGTTCCTTGGTCGCGGCGAGGAGTTCGCTGTCGTCGGCGAGCGGCACGATCCGCAGCGCGGGCGCGTGCAGCACCGTGGCGCCGCGCCGCCGGAGCAGCGCGATCAGTTCGTCGGCGCGGCGCGCGGCGGTCACGCCCACGGTGAAACCGGCGAGCGGCCCGTGCGGCGGCCCGGCCCCGGGGTCCTGCTGTGCCTCGTCCATGCTGTTCTCGTCCCGCTCGACGGTCGTCCGTGCGCTGCTGTCCTGCCGTGGTTCCGAGCCTGTCAACACAGCGTGACAGACCCGGATCCGGGCGATTGCGGGCATGTTACGTGCGCGGTGCTCACACCTCGGCGTAGCTGAGCTGCGGCTCCGCCCCGGCGCCCGGCGCGGCCACGGAGCGCGCGGCCGCCCGGCGAAGGTATACGGCCCAGGTCACCGCGGAGCACACCGCGTAGAAGACGAGGAAGGAGACGAACGCCCCGGTCCCGGTGCCGGCCGTCTGGAAGGACTGGCGGAACGCGAGGTTGATGCCGAGTCCGCCGAGCGCCCCGACCGCGCCGATCAGCCCCATGGAGGCGCCCGAGAGGCGGCGCCCGTACGCGGTCGCCGCCTCGCCGGTGAGGCCGAGCCCGCGCGCCTTGGCCTGGAAGATGCCCGGGACCATCTTGTACGTGGACCCGTTGCCGAGGCCGCTGAGCACGAACACGACGATGAACGCGACAGTGAACAGGGCCAGGGACTTCTGGACCGAGGCGAGGATCACCACGGCCGTCGCCGCGGCCATCGCCACGAAGTTCCCCAGCGTGATGCGGGCCCCGCCGAACCGGTCCGCGAGCCGGCCGCCGACCGGCCGGATCAGCGAGCCGAGCAGCGGCCCGATGAAGGTGACCCCGGCCGCCTGGAGCGGCGTGCGGCCGAACTGGGTCTGCAGGACGAGCCCGAAGGCGAACGAGTAGCCGATGAACGAGCCGAACGAGCCGACGTACAGGAACGCCATGATCCAGGTGTGGCGGTCCTTGACGGCGTCCCACGCGGCGCCGGTGTCGTTCTTCACCGTCGCCAGGTTGTCCATGAACAGGGCCGCGCAGAGCGCCGAGAGCAGGATCAGCGGGATGTAGAGGCCCAGCAGGACGCGCGGGCCGCCGCCGGCGCCGATGACGGTGAGCGCGACGAGCTGGATGACGGGGACGCCGATGTTGCCGCCGCCCGCGTTCAGGCCGAGCGCCCAGCCCTTCTCGCGCATCGGGAAGAAGGAGTTGATGTTCGTCATGGAGGAGGCGAAGTTGCCGCCGCCGACCCCGGTGAGCGCGGCGCAGAGCAGGAACGTGCCGTACGAGGTCCCGGGCTCCATCACCACGAACGCGGCGATGGTCGGTGCCAGCAGCAGGCTCGCCGCGACGACCGTCCAGGTCCGGCCGCCGAACACCGCGACCGCGAAGGTGTAGGGCACGCGGGCGAAGGCGCCGACGAGCGTGGCCATCGAGACGAGGAAGAACTTGCCCGCCGGGTCGATGCCGTACTCGGGCCCCATGAACAGGACCATGACCGACCACAGCGTCCAGACGGAGAAGCCGATGTGCTCGGAGAGGATGGAGAAGACGAGGTTGCGCCGGGCGACGCGGGCGCCGGTCTCCTCCCAGAACGCGGTGTCCTCGGGGTCCCACCGTTCGACCCACTCGCGGGTCCGGTTCCGGACTGCCATGCACGCCTCCAGGGTCGCGGTTCCTGCTCGACGCGACCGACGGTAGGCAGGCCGGATTTCCGGACTGTGGCGGGCGGTGACCCCTGGGGAACGTTGCTCTCACCCGGCCCCGCGGCGCGCCGTGAGGCGCCGGCCCGGGGCGCGGAACCCGGAGGGCCTCAGTGCCGCCTCGGCGTGCCCTGTTTCTTGCGCGCGCCGTCCGGCCACAGGCGGGGCGGGCGCTTGGCGGCCAGGTCCTCGATCCACCCCACGCCGACGAGCGCGGCCGCGATCAGCGGAAACACGAGGACGAACGTCCAGAACTCGTAGGTCGTATCGAGGGCGGAGCTGAGCCCCTCGCCCATGAACGGGAGCGCGTAGACCGCGTCGACCAGCGGGAAGGTCGCCATGATGAGCAGGTTGTGCCAGAGGTAGATCGTCACGGCCCGGTTGTTGGCCAGCGTGACCAGGGGGTCCCAGCGGGCCAGGCGCCCCGGCAGCCGCTGCCAGGACGGCGCGTACTGGAGCAGGACGACGACGAAGCCGAGGGACCAGGCGGCCTGGGCGAGCGGGATCTCGTTCAGGTCCCAGCCCTCGTCGGTCAGGTGCCCCGAGGCCCACCACAGGCCGAAGGCCATGACGAGCGCGGCGAGCGAGACCGCCAGGTAGCGCGGCACCTTGGCGAGCACCCCGTCGTGGTGGGCGAAGCCCAGCACCCAGCAGCTGCCGAAGACGGCGAAGTCGACGACCGTGTCACCGGCCCGGCCCGGGATCTCCACCAGGCCCGTGCCGACGACGGCGGTGAGCGCGAGCGGCGCCAGGAGCGTCGCCCACGGCGCCTTGCGGAACGCCCGCAGGAGCAGCGGCGAGGCGAGGACGAACCAGAGGTACGCGCGCAGGTACCAGAGCGGGCCGATGCCCTGCTCGCCCCAGCTGCTCTCCAGGAACCACGGCGGGTGCGCGACCTCCCAGGGGAAGGACGGCGCCCCCACGGGGATCACGTAGTCGACCAGACCGAGCCACCCCCACAGACCGCCGCTGTCGGGATCCTTGTACGGGTTCCAGCCGCCGGCGAGGAGCAACGGGAGGACGAGTGCGCTGAACGCCCACAGCGGTGGCAGCAGCCGGCGCACGCGCGCGCGGATCACGCCGGGCGCGGGGCGGCCCAGGGAGCGGGCCATCAGGGACCCTGCGAGCGCGAACATCACGCCCATCGACGGGAAGAGCACGCTCAGCCACGCCCACCCGAAGAGGTGGTAGAGGACGACGCGGAAGAGGGCGAGGCAGCGCAGCAGGTCGAGGTAGCGGTCCCGGCCGGGTCCGGCGCAGGGGGCCGCGTGCGGCCGGGCGGCCTCGGGCCGGCCCCCTTGCGCGGGCACTCCGTCGAGCCGCGGGGCGTCCCTCATCGTGGCCTTCGCCGCGTCTTCGTAAGGCTGCGTCACGCGACCGGCCTCCTGTCGTCACGGGTGACCGAGGCGGTGCGCTGGCGCGGCAGGCCGGGCGCGCCGCCCGGGGCCGAGCCCAGCGCGCCCGTGCGGCGCAGCTTCTGCCAGCGCAGCCGGCCGCCGGTGAGGGCGGTGATCCAGGACTGGAGCAGGACCACGTACATCAGTTGCCGGTAGAGGATCTGCTGGAGCGGGAGGGAGACGAGGTGCGTCATGCGTTCCTTGTCGAGCCGGAAGGCGTACGCCGCGCAGACCGCCTGGAGGGCGAGCACGCCGAGCCAGGCCGCCACCGTCTTCCGGGTGGGGCCGAACACCACGCCGTAGAGCAGGAAGACGTCGATCAGGGGTGCCAGGAGCGGGGCGAGGACCATGAACAGGCTGACCAGGGGCAGTCCGACGCGGCCGAAGCGGCCGGAGGGGCCGCGCTCGACCACGGCGCGGCGGTGCTTCCAGATGGCCTGCATGGTCCCGTACGACCAGCGGTAGCGCTGCGACCACAGCTGCTGCACGGACTCGGGGGCCTCGGTCCACGCGCGGGCCTTCTCCGCGTAGACCACGCGCCAGCCGTCGCGGTGCAGCGCCATGGTGACGTCGGTGTCCTCGGCGAGGGTGTCGTCGCTCATCCCGCCGATCCGCTCCAGGGCCGGGCGGCGGAAGGCGCCGACGGCCCCCGGGATCGTCGGCATGCAGCGCAGGATGTCGTACATGCGCCGGTCGAGGTTGAAGCCCATCACGTACTCGATGTGCTGCCAGGCACCGATCAGCGAGTCGCGGTTGCCCACCTTCGCGTTGCCCGCGACGGCGCCCACGCGCGGGTCGCCGAACGGCTGGACCAGCTCGCGCACGGTGGCGGGCTCGAAGACGGTGTCACCGTCCATCATCACGACCAGGTCGTAACGGGCGTTGGCCAGGCCCCGGTTGAGGGCGGCGGGTTTGCCCGCGTTGTGCTGGCGCACCACCCGCACGTCCGGCAGCCGCAGGTTCTCCACAAGGCGGGCGGTGCCGTCGGTGGAGCCGTCGTCGACGACGATCACCTCGACCGGGTGCTCGCTCGCCATCAGGGAACGGACGGTGTTCTCGATGCACTTCGCCTCGTTGTACGCCGGTACGAGCACCGAGACCGGCTCGGTGACGGGCGGGCCCCAGGAGAAGCCGCGGCGCCGCACCCGGCGGGCGTGGAGCGCGGAGAGCAGCAGCATGAGGCCGAAGCGGGCCATGACGAGGACGCCGATGACGGCGAGCCCGGCGACCATGACGCCCGTGATGTGCTCCGAGGCCTGCACGGCGTAGACCCACGCCCGGCCCTTCCACAGCTCCCGTCCGGAGACCGGCGTGTGCGCGCCGGGCATGCCGAGGGCCTCGGTGAGGTTCTCGAACCGGTAGCCGTCCCTCTGGAGTGCGGGCAGGAACCGGTCGAGCGCGGCGACGGTCTGGGCGCGGTTCCCGCCGGAGTCGTGCATCAGGACGATGGCGCCCTTGCCGCCGTGCGGAGTGGCGCGGCGGACGATCTCGTCGACGCCGGGGCGCTTCCAGTCCTCGCTGTCGGTGTCGTTGACGACCGTGATGTAGCCGCGCGAGCCGATGTACTCGGTGACCGGCCAGGACCGGTCGTCCATGGCGTCGGCGAACGAGGAGTACGGCGGCCGGAACAGAGAGGTGCGCACGCCCGCCGCCCCTTCGAGCGCCAGCTGGCTCTGTGACAGCTCCCGGTCGATGCGCCCCGTCGACTGGTAGGAGAGGTCGGGGTGGTTGAAGGTGTGCAGACCGACCTCGTGGCCCTCGGCGACCATGCGCCGCACCAGGTCCGGGTGGCGCGAGGTCATGGTGCCGGTGACGAAGAAGACGGCGTGCGCGTGGTGTTTCTTCAGGACGTCGAGGACCTGGGGGGTCCACTCGGGGTCGGGTCCGTCGTCGAAGGTCAGGACGAGGTGGTGCCGGCCGAGGGAGCGGCTGCTTGGCCGGCCGCCGCGGGTGTCGATGACGGGGCCGCCGTCGAGGATCTTCTCGGGCACGTGGCCGGTGGCCGCCTCGGGCCGGATCCGGTGGTCGGCGAGGATCTCGCTGTGCACGTAGCCGCGCAGCATGAGCATCACCATCACCACCACGAGCAGCAGGGACGGCAGCAGGTAGCGCAGGGGCAGGCGCCGCCGTCGGGTACGCGCCTTGCGGGGCCGGGAGCGGTGGGACATCTACAGGACGCTGCTTTCCAAGGACGCGGCGGTCAGCCTCGGCCGGACGGCGCCGAGGAGGCGCCCGACGACCTGGGCCACCGGCGCGCCCACGGTGGTGCCGGTGGTGCCGGCCACCGGGTCGGCGGACGGGCCCGAGGGCGCGGCCGGCGGCGGGCTGGAGGCGGGGGACGGATCGGCGGGCGGCCCGGCGGGCGGCGTGGTGCCCGCCGCCGGGGTCGTCGGCGCGGCCGGCGGCGTCGGCCCGCCCGCGCCGGACGTGCGGGGCGCGGCGCTGCCGGTGCCCGGGGCGGTCCGCGCGGCGGCGCCGGGGGCGCTGTCGGTGCGGGCGGCGGGGGCGGGTGTCCCGCCGCGGCCGGGGGTCTCCTCGGTGCCGGACGCGGTGGCGGAGGCGCCCGGGTGTACGGCGCGGCCGGGCCGCGTGGCGGGCGGCGCCGGGTCGGCGGGCGCAAGCGGCCTGGTGTCGACCCGGCCCGCGGAGCCGTCGGGCAGGGGCAGCCAGGGCGCGCTGGAGTTCCCCGAGAGCAGGGTGAGCACGACGACGACCGCGTAGACCGCGCAGGCCGCGCCCATCAGCACGCCGACCCGCCGGAAGGTGCGGCCCCTGCGCCCCGAGTCGTCGACGAAGACGGGGACTTCCTTGCCCCCGCCCGCGCTCGCCGCGGCCGGGGCGCCCGCCGCGGTGAGCAGCCCGCCGAGCCGGCGGCCCGCGCCGTCCAGTTGGACCGTCACTTCGTTCGGATCATGGGTCTGCCCGGGCAGGGCATCTTCTCGCCAGTTCTCCACCGGTACGCACATCCCCCCAAGGACACGGTCAAGGGTGCGCGCGATGGCCCGGGAATCGTCGGTCCGGACCGGGCCCCCACCCGGTCAGGCGCCCGAACACACGGCACCGGGCCACGAAATGCGGCGCACGCGAGTCTCACTCGCGTGCGCCAGTCAATCGCGGCTCATCATGACGAGTGCGTCAGCGGCCGGGATCCACCCGTTCGAGGGACGGTTCAACCACCCGTTCTCTTCCGCGAGCGCGGCGGCGGCCTTCTTCAGCGCCGTGATCCCCGGGTGTGTGCGCCCCTTGCGCCAGACCAGGGAGACGGGCGACAGGGGTACCGGGTCGACGAGCGGCCGCAGCACCGAGCCGGGCATGGCCGGGAAGTCGACACCGGTCAGGACCGGATGGCGGTGCTTCGCCATGATCCGCCGGAACTCCTCCTCACCGACCGCGAGCGGCACCGGCGGGGCGAGTCCGATCCCCCGCCCGGCGAACAGGAGCCGCGCCAGATCGGTCCACTCGGGGGTCCGCGGATTGCCGGCGCCCGCGTAGACGGTCTCCCCCGCGAGCCGCTCCAGCGGCACGGCGTCCAGCCCGGCCAGCGGGTGGTCCGCGGGGAGCACGACCGCCATCGGCTCGTAGCGCACGGGCTGCTGGGCGAGCCGCTCCCGCACGGCCGGGTCGAGCCCGGCGAACCGGCCGAAGGAGACGTCGATCCGCCCGGCGAGGAGTTCGGCGGCGGCGTGGGTCAGGCCGCTCTCGTAGCGGGTCATCAGCTCGCACCCCGGCGCGAGGTCGCGGGCCCGCGCGAGGACGCGCTCGTGCACGAGCCCGGGGCTGTTGACGTCGACGAGCAGCGGCTCGCTCTGCGGCGCGGGCCGGCGGAACGCGGCGAGCAGCTCGTCCTGCGCCTCCGTCGCGCGCCGCGCGTAGGGCAGCAGCCGCGCGCCCTCCGCGGTGAGCGTGACCTGCCGGGTGGTACGTCCGAACAGCTCGGCCCCCAGCTCCCGCTCCAGGCGCCGGATGTCCCGGCTGAGTGCCTGCTGAGCGACGTAGAGCCGGGCGGCGGCCCGCGTGAAGTGCAGCTCGTCGGCGACGGCGAGGAAGGCGCGCAGCAGACGCGGGTCGATGCCGTGCGGGCCGGGCGCGGGGGTCACCATCGGGGGAATTTACAACACCGGTGCGTGAAAGGGGACCGAGCAGGTGTTGGACCGCGCGCCCGTCCGGCGACGACGCTCGTCCCATGCCGGACACGACTACGCCCGCGGGGGCCGCCCGCGCCGGGACGAACACGCCCCGGGGAGCCGCGGGCCCCGCAGCCCCCGCCGAGCCGACCTCACCCCCGCTCCCCGGTAACGCCCGCACCGCGCCCCGCGGGACCTCCTACGCCCGCCTGTTCCGCGTCCCCGGGGCCCGTGCCTTCACGCTGGGCAACCTCATCGCCCGCTTCCCGCAAGGGATGTTCAGCATCAGCGCGGTCATCATGATCTCCGGCAGCCGGGGCTCGTACGCGCTCGCGGGCGCCGTCACCGCCACGGGCCTGGTGGCCAACGCGGTCGTCGGCCCCTGGACGGCCCGGCTCGTCGACCGCCACGGACAGGCCCGGGTCGCCGTCCCGGCCACTCTGGTCTCCGCCTGCGGTTCGCTCGCCCTGCTGCTGTGCGTGCGCTTCGGGACACCGGACTGGACCCTGTTCGCCGCCTACCTGGCCTCGGCGGCCACCCCCAACACGGGCGGCATGTCCCGGGCCCGCTGGGCGTACCTCCTGCAGGGGGACGCGCAGGCGCTGCACACCGCGAACTCTTTCGAGCAGGCGGTGGACGAACTGTGCTACATGCTGGGCCCGGTGGTCGCCGCCTTCCTGTGCGGGTCGCTCTTCCCGGAGGCCGGCACGCTGCTCAGCGTCGTGCTCATGGTGACGGGCGTCCTCGTCTTCACCGCGCAGCGCGCCACGCAGCCGCCGCCCCACGCGCGGACGGCGGCGACGCGAACGCCGCTGCGCGCGCGGGGCATGCCGCCGCTGCTGATCGCGTTCCTCGCCATGGGCGCGGTCTTCGGCGCGCTGGAGGTCGTCACGGTCGCCTTCGCGGACGCGCAGGGCCACAAGGTGTGGGCGGGCGCCGTCCTGGCCCTCCAGGCGGCGGGTTCGTGCGCGGCGGGCCTGGTCTACGGGGCGGCGCGACCGTCCGGCCCGGCCGACCGGCGGCACGTGCGGTGCGTCGCGGCGATGACCGTGCTGATGACGCTGCCGCTGCTCGCCGCCGCCGGCACCGGCTCGCTCTACGTGCTCGGCGGCGCCCTGCTGATCGCCGGGATGGCGACGGCCCCCACCATGGTGACGGGCATGACGCTGGTGCAACACCGCACGCCTGACGGGCAGTTGAACGAGGGAATGACGCTCTCGGTGACCGGTCTGCTCGGCGGGATCGCGCTCGGCTCGGCGACCGGCGGCGCCGTGGTGGAGCACTGGGGCCCCACCACGGCGTACGCGGTGCCGGTCGCGGCGGCGGCGACGGCGCTGCTGCTGTCGCTCTACGAATACGTCCGGCGTCCCGGTGCGCGGCGGCGGTGAGCGCTCAGCAGGGGGCGGGCTTGCGCCACGAGCACTCCAGCTCCCCGTCCCGCTGCGCGGCGGGCAGGGATCGGGTGGCCTTCGGGATGACGGGGGTGGCCGGCGCGCCCTTGGACGTCGACTCCGCGAGGGTCACGACGATGGCGTCCTCCAGCGGTTTCACGGAATCGACCAGGTAGTTGTTCTGCACGATGCTGTAGACCAGCTCGCGCCCGCCGGCGTCCGTCACGTATCCGGACAGCGCGCTGGCGCCCGTCAACGACCCTGTCTTGCCGCGGGCGTTGAGCGCGGCCGGGGTGCCGCACATCCGCGACCGCAGCGTCCCGCCGACGAACCGGTCCGGGTCGCAGGCGAGGGGCAGCGACGCGTACCAGTCGGCGTACCAGGGCTCGTGGCGTACGGCGAGCAGCAGGTCGGCGAGTTGACGGGCGGCGAAGTTGTCCTTGCGCGACAGCCCGGACCCGTCGACCTGCCGCACCTTCCCGGCGTCCACCCCGGCGCCCTTCAGGTAGGAGGCGATGGCGGCGATCCCGTCGCCCCAACTCCCGGGCCTGCCGGTGGCCTTGTACCCCATGGCCTTGGTCAGCGCCTCGGCGTGCATGTTGTTGGAGAGCTTCATGAACGGGACGAGCAGCTCTTTCAGCGGCATGGAGGCGTGCGAGGCGAGCGTCCTGGCTCCGTCCGGCGCGGCCCGGCCCAGGCGGGTGGCGCCGCTCACCCGTACGCCGTGCGCGGTGAGGGCGGCGCGGAAGACGGCGGCCGCGTACCCGGTCGGCTCCCACACGGTGACCCACTCCTTGATGGTCTCCCCGCCGGCCGGCACCGTACCGCTGACGGTGATCGTGTTGGTCCCGTGCCGCCGCTCGACGGCCACGGTGTCCTCCGCCCCGGCGGCCCTGGTCCTCGCCCGCACGTCGATGTGGACGTACTGCGTCGGCGGCGTGACGCGGACGACGGGCCGCTCCCCGGCCGTGCGGCCCGGCGCGACCTCGACGATGACCGTCCCGGTGTCGTAGTCGGTGTCGGGGGCCACGCTGAGCGCGGAGATCTGGGCGGCGTAGTACGAGGACTCGTCGTCGGCGCCCCAGGTGTCCCCCTGCCGGCGGTCGTCGAAGCGGGTGTCGTCGGCGACGAGCCGCCCGTCGACCGTGCGGACCCCGGCGGCGGCGACGCGGGCGGCGAGCCGGTCGTAGTCGGCGGCGAGGGCGGTCGGGTCGCCGGTGCCGCGCAGGTACAGGTCGCCGTGGAGCACCCCGCCGCGCGTGCGGCCGTCGGCCAGCACGTCGGTGGTGAACCGGTAGCCGGGGCCGAGGAGCGCCATCGCCGCGGCCGACGTGGCGAGCTTGGTGTTGGAGGCGGGCATCAGCCGCCCGGTCGGATCGTGCTGGTAGAGGGTCTCGCCGTCGGTGGCGTCGGCGACGACGACGCTCGCGGCGCCGCCTTCCGTCCGGGGGTCGCCGAGGATGGTGTCGATGGCCTCGGCGAGCCCGCCGGGGGCGGTGCCGGCCCCGGCGGGGGCGCTCCACGTGAGGGTGGCGGCGGCCACCCCCACGACGGCGGGCCAGACCCATCTCCGCACGCGTCCACGGGAGTTCGGGCCGCGCCCTGCTGGTCCGTCAGGTCTGCTCATGCCACAGGAGGATCCCGGACCGGCGTCGCTCAGCCAAGACCCCACGAGTGGCCGAGGACGTAGGCGGCGCACAGGTTCACGTCGAGGATGTACGCGCCCGCGGTCCCGCACTGCGTGGCGCCGCTGCCCGGGTCGACGGGCTGCCCGTGTCCCATCCCGGTGATGCTGTACGTCTCCACGGCCGGGTTCCCGGAGGCGTCGCGGAAGACCTGGTGCGGGTAGCCCGCGACGGTGTCGCTGACGTCGGCGCTCTGGTCGGCGCCGCGCACGTCGGTCCACTGCTCGACCAGGTCGGCCATGTTGACGGGCTTGACGGTGTAGTCGGCGCTGCCCTGGAAGACGGTCAGCCGCGGCCAGGGCCCGGCGTACCCGGGCCGCGCGGCGCGCACCCGGTCGCCCCACTGCTTCGGGGTCTGGGTGGCGCCGACGTACATGCAGACGTACGGCGAACCGGCGGCCTGCGCGCACCCGTAGGGCAGCCCGGCGACAATCCCGCCGGCGGCGAACTTCTCCGGGTAGGCGGCCATCAGCACGGCCGTCATGCCGCCGCCGGCGCTGAGTCCGGTCACGTAGACGCGGGAGGCGTCCGCGCCGGCGTCGGCGACCTGCTTGTCGACCATCTGCGCGAGGGAGGCGGCCTCGCCCTGCCCCCGCTCGATGTCACCGGCCTGGAACCAGTTCAGGCAGGAGCTGAGGTTGTTGGCCGAGGTCTGCTGCGGCAGTACGAGCGAGAACCCCCACCGGTCGGCGAGCGCGGTCCAGCCGCTGCCGGTGCCGTACCCGGCGGCGTTCTGCGTACATCCGTGCAGGGCGACGACGACGGGCCGCCCACTGGGCAGCCCGGCGGGCACGTACCGGTACATCTTCAGGGCACCGGGGTTGGACCCGAACCCGGTGACTTCCTGGATGCTCGCGGCGGCGGGGGCCGGGACGGCGGCCCGGGCGACGCCGGGAAGCACCAGGGAGAGGAGGACGGCGAGGACGAGTGCGGCGGCTCTGCTGCGGGTGCGTGTCATGGGCAGCGAAACTAGGACGGCGTCCGAAGCCCCGATATGGGCCCGGCCCACACAACGACAGGGGCCCGGCTGTGTACGCCGTCGGACCCCCAGGCGCACGGGACGAGCCGAACGCTAGAACTCCTGGTCCAGCTTCGTTCCCTCGGGCGCCCGGTAGCATCCGGAGACGACGGTCACGAGGATCAACGGGTGGGATTCTTTTCCTGCGGTCGGACTGGAGACCACCAGTTCCGCGTTGACCGAGAAGCGGTCTTTCGTGGAGTCCGCGGTGAGTTCGAGCGTCTTCGCCTTGCTCTTGTTCGGCCCGTACTCGACGATCTTCCAACCGTGATCGGGGAGCCTTTCGTGCAGGCGCCGAAAGCCGTCCTTCAGCACGTCCTCGGACGAGACGTCGTAGACGGACCAGGGATGACGGGTCTTGTACAGGTGCTGCGGGTCGTCCTTGCACGGCGAAACGCCCGGCCCGGGCTCCGTGACCTTTCCTTCCTTGATTCCGATCAGTTCGAGGATCTGACTGGAAACGCCGCTGGTCTTCTCCCGCGCCTTGCTCACCGCCAGTGTCTGTGGGGTGTAATCGAGCTGGTCGTCCACGTCTCCTCCGCATCCTGTCGTGGCAAGTAGGGCACCTACAGAGAGCGCTGCGAATGCCGTGGCGCGCTTGCGACGGGGTTGTCCGGTGAGACTCGGCATCTAGTCATCCTCCTCTACGCGGTTGTAGTCGCCCGTCACGACCCACGCCTGGTTCTTCACGGACTGCGAGTCCGGGGTCCAGTAGTCGCTGTGTCCGCTCGTGTCCACGTCCATCCGGTGTGCCCCGAACGATTCGTCAGAAGGGATCGACGAGATGTAACCGACGTCGTAAGGGATTCCGTGGTATCGCTGGGCGCCCCAGTGGTGCCCCGCCAGGAAGTCTCTGCCCAGGGCCGGAACCGGATCGGAGCCGGCGGCTTCCGACCACACGTGTTCCTTGCCCACGTCGAGATCGTCGGCCGAGCCGACCAGCACGCCGGGGCTCCCCACTGTCACGATGTCATCTGCGGCCAGCTGGTGGTGCATGGTCGCGGCGCCGACCACCGTCGACCCGTAGCTGTGGCCGATGACCGTGGTGTGGCTGTTGTCCGCCCCTCCTTGTGTGGCTTGGAGCCCGTCGAGGAAGGTGTCGAGTTTCGGCGCACCGTCATAGGCGTAGTGCTTCTGCGTCGCATCCGTGACGAGGCCCTGCGGTGCGTCATAGCCGAGCCAGGTGATGGTGGACGTGGTCTCTCCTGGGGACTGTGCTTGCGCCTGCTGCCACAGGTGCGTCGCCCGGTTGATGTTGCCGCCGATGCCTTCGAGGTTCGACGTGGTCCCAGGCACGTAGACGGCGGTGTTGTCCGCAGTGTCCGGGTTGCCGTTGGCGACGATGGCATGGCCGATGCCGCGGGTGTCGAAACCCAGCAGATATGCCTGCGGCAGACCGGACTTGCCCCCTTCCCCCGGCGCTCCGCCGGCATCCAGGCGAGACTGGATGGCATCCATTCCCTTGATCTGCTTCTTCAGCGGGCCCGCCTTCCCGTCCCACACCTGCCACAAGGGATTGATGGTCATGCCGGCCGCGCTCTGCAGGTATTTCGGGGGCTCCGGTCCGAGCTTGGCCAGATCGACTTGAGCCTGGCCCTGGGACTCGGCCAGCACCATCCGGTTGGACGTGTCCCGGGCAATGCTCGGGATGCCGTCGAGCGCGCCGACGTCGGCCGGGTACAGCGTGAGGTACTCATCACGCTGCTCCTGGCTCAGGTGGTCCCACCAACCCTTGTTCTCCGCCGGGCTCTTGCCGTGCGGGATGTCGGCCTTGTTTACGATACTGCCGGCGGTCCGCTGGACGGCCTTCATGTCCCTGCCGGCGTCGGCGAGCATCTCCTTGGTGACCGCCAGCCCGGCCGGCGCTTTCAGCTTGCGCAGGACACCGGCGTGGCGGGCGTCGATCTCGTTCACGTCGTTGACGGCCGAGGAGATGCGTTCGGCGATGTCCTCGGCCCTGCCCTTGTTCTCGTTGCCCTGTCCTTCACCGGCCCCGGGCAACAGGGGGATCGGCGCGCCGGGGGTGGCCTTGCCGTTGCCGGAGGCGAGGGGCACCGGGTTGGGGTAGGTCACGGAGCCGTCGTCGTTGACGGTGAAGCCGTACGTCGCGGCGTCTTCCAGGGCCTGCCTGAGCTTGCGCTGCGGGGCGGCGAGCTCCGTCGCGAGAGCGTTGAGGGTGGTGCGGATCAAGCCGCACTCGCTGTGCAGGTACTGGTAGTTGTCACTGAGCCGGTTCAGCTGCCCCACCGCCGCGTCAGGGGTCTCCCCCTTTTGCGTGCTGCGTACGGGGATGGACATCTCCTGGTCGACTCTGACCCGGGCGGCGTCAGCACGGTTGCTGACGCGGCCCCAGCCGTCGGCGGCATCCTCGTACTCGCTGATCTTCAGGTCACGCAGTTGCTGCCAGGTGGGCATCTGGGTCACCTGGCCCAGCCGGGCTTGTCGGGGGTGTGGACGCCGCCGAGCTTGTCCTTGACGCCGTGCTCGACCTCGCCGAACTTCTTGCCCGTCCTGCCCAGCGTGCCGTGCAGGCGGTCGCATTCGTCGCGGACCGTCGTCAGGCGGGCTTCCCAGGTGGGCTGGATCTCCTTGAGGGCGGTCGTGCAGTCGAAACCTTCGGTGCCGCCGCCGATCCCGGCGTCCGACTCCCTCAATTCGGTGAGCCCGCTGTGCGTGGAGGTTCGCAGTTCCCTGGCCACCCGGGCGGCTGCGGTCCACGGAGTGTCGGTGATCAATAGGTCGGGGCCGCCGCTGCCCGTGGTCGGAGTGGCATAGCCCCCGTCGGCCGACACGCTGTTGAGCTGCGTGTGAGCGGTGTGCCGGGTGGCGGCGTCATTCTTTGAACGTTCCCACTCATCCCACCCCATGGACTTTCCCTCCCCGTTTCCCGAGTCCGCCCCAGGACCATCGCGTACATACCGTGCGCTGAACCTGATGAGCCGCACCGTCATGACGGTGAGAGAAACGGTAGGAGACCGGTGTGCCGTGTGACGTCCGTGTGGCTACTCAGATCGGCCCTGAGTATCCGTACCCAGCACCGCGGGACGGGCGGAGAACACGCCGACGCGTGCCGACTCTGGCTCAAAGCAGGGCCCTGCCCGTCGCGCGGGCTCCGGTCGTACGGGCTGGTCGATCGGGTCTACGCCGGACACGCATGCGGCCGGCTTGGAGGCGGAAACTGGCCGAATGACTCAGGTCATCGTCGCGCGTGGTCCCGGCCCGCCACCGAACCGCAGCAGGCAGCAAGACAGAAAAGAGAAAACAACAGGCCCCTGACCTGTCGACCGAGTCGAAGATCAGGGGCCACATGGGGTGGTGGAGATGGCGGGAATCGAACCCGCGTCCAACGGTGCAGCAGCAGGGCTTCTCCGTGTGCAGTTCGCTGCGATTTTCTCAGCCCCGGAGATCACGCGAACAAGTCTCCGACGGGCTCAGTCACTGTTTGATTTCCCATCGGACCCCGTGACCGGGCCCGATGGTTTAGTTCCCTAGATTATGCCAGGATCCGGGTCGGGAACACTCCCGGGCTGACACCCTTTTAGGGTCCTTCAGTCGCTGTTATTAGGCAGCGAGGGCGAAGGACTGGGAATCGCTCTTGGAATTGGCGATTATTGGTTGCGACATATGGTTTACGAGATCATTGCCGCTTCCTCGACACGCTTCACCTGCTTCGACATCCGCTGTCGAAACCGATCATCCCCATGTTGTTTTTTCAAGATGGACCTTGCGGCCCGGCGCTCCCGCGTGGGGAGCAGTACCCATCGTACGTGACCAACGTGGGTCGGTGCCAGCGTATTCCCCGGCAGCGGGGCGGCGCCCGTCCCGGCAGGTCAGCGCTCCTGCGCCCGCTGGCGCCGCTTCGCCGCCGCGATGGCGCGGTCCGAGTCCCGCCGGTCCTGCTTCTCGCGCAGCGTCTGGCGCTTGTCGTACTCCTTCTTGCCCTTGGCCAGCGCGATCTCGGCCTTGGCGCGGCCGTCCTTGAAGTAGATCGCGAGGGCCACGATGGTGTGCCCGGACTCCTGCGCCTTCGACTCCAGCTTGTCGATCTCGTCCCGGTGCAGCAGCAGCTTGCGCTTGCGGCGCACGGCGTGGTTGGTCCACGTGCCCTGGCTGTACTCCGGGATGTGGGCGTTGTGCAGCCACGCCTCCGCCCCGTCGATCTGGACGAAGGCGTCGGCCAGGGAGGTTCGTCCCTGGCGCAGCGACTTGACCTCCGTGCCGGTCAGGACGATGCCGGCCTCGTAGATGTCGATGAGCGTGTAGTCGTGCCGCGCCTTCTTGTTCTGCGCGACGATCTTGCGCTTGCCGTCCTTCTTGGACGCGTCCCCCTTGCCCTGCTTGGGCTGGGACTCCTTCGGTACGTACATTCCCTTGGCCATAGTGCTGGCCATTTTCGCACTACGAGGGGGTGCCGAGGCCACTCAATACCGTCGCGGCCCGCTGCCGGGCGTCGTCCTTGGCCTCCAGGTCGGGCGTGATGCCGCGGCCGTCGACGCTCCGCCCCGAGGGGGTGCGGTAGTGCCCGACGGTCAGCTCCGCCACCGAGCCGTCGGGCAGCCGGCTCGGCATCTGGACCGAGCCCTTGCCGAAGGTCCTGGTGCCCACGACGACGGCCCGGCCGCGGTCCTGGAGGGCGCCGGTGAGCAGCTCGGCCGCGCTCATCGTGCCGCCGTCGACGAGCACGACCACCGGCCTGGCGGTCTCGCCGCCGCGCTCGGCGTGCAGGGCGCGCTGCGCACCGCGTACGTCGTACGTGGCCACGAGCCCGCCGTCCAGGAACGCCGAGGCCGCGCCGACCGCCTCGGTGACCAGGCCGCCGGAGTTGGCCCGCAGGTCGAAGACGATGCCCGCGCGCGCGGGCGCCTCGCGCACCGCCCTGCGCACCTGGGCGCCGGAGCCCTTGGTGAAGGCGCTGACCTTGACCAGCAGGGCGCCGGTGGCCAGCCGCGTCGTGGTCACGGAGTCGGTCGGCAGCTCGGCGCGGCGCAGCGTCTCGCTCCACGCGCGCGTGCCGCGTTCAAGACCGACGCGGACGGAGGTGCCCGGGTGCTCGCCGCGCAGCTGGCCGAGGACCTCGGTGACGGGGCGGCCGGTGACCTCACGGCCGTCGACGGCCGCGATGCGGTCGCCCTCGCGGATGCCGGCGAGCTGGGCGGGCGAGTGGGAGCGGACCCGGGTCACCTGGACGTCGCCGTCGGCCGCGCGCCGCGCCCACAGGCCGACGCCGGTGTACTCGCCGTCCAGGGCCTGCTCGAACTCCTCGTACTCGCCGCGCGAGTAGACCGCGCCCCAGCGGTCCCCGCTGCGGCTGACGGCCTCTTCGGCCGCGAGCGTGGGGGACTTGCCGTCCTGCACGGCGCGGGCGGCGGCTTCGGCCGGGTCATCGGCGGAGCGCTGGTGCGCGGCGGCCGAACCGACCGGCCCGGCCGGGGAGTCGGGGCCGGCCTCGGGCCAGGAGCCGGTCGCGGTGCCGGCGGCGAGCACGCTCGCGAAGAGCACGGTCAGACCGGCCCCGCGGCCGAGGCGGCGCAGCGAGACGAGCGCGGAGAGGGGATCCGGGCCTGACATGTCGGTGAGTCTAGGACAACGCGGGGCGCCGTACGGGTGGTTGACCCGCTCGGCGCCCCGCGACACTGGGGACTCTTGTCACACCTTCAGGTACTTGCGCAACGCGACGAAAGCAGCCAGAGCGGGCATCAGGACACTGACCGCGAGGATGAGCGGCAACTTCGTGAGGACCGCGTCCCAGCCGATGAAGTTGATGAGTTGGAGCTTGTCGGAGAGCGCGACTCCGTTGTCGATGACGAAGTACTGGCCCGCGGCGAGGAAGACGCAGGCGATGCCGCCGCCGATCAGCCCGGCGACCGCGGCCTCCATGATGAACGGCGCCTGGATGTAGAACCCGGACGCGCCCACGAGCCGCATGATCCCGGTCTCCCGGCGCCGGCTGAACGCGGAGACGCGCACGGTGTTCACGATCAGCAGCAGCGCGACCACGAGCATCACCAGCATCACGGCCCCGGCCGCGTAGTTGAGGTAGCCGAGCAGCCGGAAGAGGTTGTCGAGCACGCCCCTCTGGTCCTGCACGGACTGCACACCGGACCGCCCGTTGAACGCGGTGGCGATGACCTCGTACTTCTCCGGGTCCTTCAGCTTGATCCGGTACGACTCCTGCAACTGGTCCGGCGTGAGGGAGCTGGCCAGCGGGGAGTCGCCGAACTGCTCCTTGTAGTGCTTGTACGCCTGGTCCTGGGATTCGTACGCCACCTTCTGGACGACGTCCATCTTGGCGAGGTCGTCCTGGATCTGCTTCTTCTGTTCCGCGGTGACCGGGCCCTTGGCGCAGTTCGGGTCGGACTCCGCATCTCCCTTGTTGCACAGGAAGATGGAGACGTTGACCTTGTCGTACCAGAAACCCTTCATCTGGTTGACCTGGTCGCTCATGAGCAGCGAGCCGCCGAACAGGGCGAGCGAGAGGGCCACCGAGATGATGACGGCGAAGGTCATCGTGAGATTGCGGCGGAGACCGACACCGATCTCCGACAGAACGAATTGGGCACGCATGACGCTGACTGAGCCTTTCGCAGCTTCTCTCTCGGTACTTCTCGGTCCGGACTTCTCGGTCCGGGATTTCTCAGTGCTGGTAGCCGTAGACGCCGCGCGCCTGGTCGCGCACGAGACGGCCCTTCTCCAGCTCGATGACGCGCTTGCGCATCTGGTCCACGATGTTCTGGTCGTGGGTCGCCATCACCACGGTGGTGCCCGTGCGGTTGATGCGGTCGAGCAGCTTCATGATGCCGACCGAGGTCTGCGGGTCGAGGTTGCCGGTGGGCTCGTCCGCGATCAGCAGCTTGGGCCGGTTGACGAAGGCGCGGGCGATGGCCACGCGCTGCTGCTCACCGCCGGACAGCTCGCCCGGCATCCGCCCTTCCTTGCCGCCGAGGCCGACGAGGTCGAGGACCTGCGGCACGGCCTTGCGGATCTCGCCGCGGCCCTTGCCGATGACCTCCTGCGCGAACGCGACGTTCTCGCCGACGGTCTTGTTGGGCAGCAGCCGGAAATCCTGGAAGACCGTGCCGAGCTGGCGGCGGATCTGCGGGACCTTCCAGTTGGAGACGCGGGCGAGGTCCTTGCCCAGTACGTGGACCTGGCCGTGGCTGCACCGCTCCTCGCGCAGGATCAGCCGCAGGAACGTCGACTTGCCGGAGCCGGACGAGCCGACGAGGAAGACGAACTCACCGCGCTCGACCTCCAGGGAGACATCCCTGAGGGCGGGCCGGGTCTGCTTGGGATAGACCTTGGAGACGTTGTCGAATCGGATCACGGATGCGCCTCGGGCGTCGGGGGCGTCGGGGTGGGGGGCTCGGGCGAGGCACCCCCTCGGTGAGCGTGACCATACGCGAACCGGCACAGGGAGCGCAGGCGCCGTTCCCGGTTGTACGTTTTGTCCCGGTGCGGGGCCTCAGAGGTGCCGTTTTTGTCCCTCCCGTGGCTGGTCAGCGACGGTCCGGTGGACGGGCCGCGCCGAAAATACGGGAAGCTGGCACAGTGGAGGGGGAACGGTCGCGTTTCCCGGAGCGTTGAGCGGAGTGAACCAGTGGGAATCTGGCAGACGTTTCCGTCGGCTCCGCCGCGGCGCGGGAGGAGGACAAGCGCATGACCTATGACCGGTTGGTGTGCGCGAACTGCGCGGCGCCCGTGAGCGAGGGCCGGTGCCCGGTGTGCCGGGCCAACCGCGAGCGGCTCCAGCAGCAGAGCCCGTTCGCCGGGCTGAACCCGATGGCGCTGATCGCGCTGGTGGCCGTGCTGGTGGCGGCGGTGGCGCTCCTCGCCCACCATCCCGTCTGACCTGCGGCGCGTCGTCGGCAGACGGTAGCGAGAGACAGCCGAGAGGGCCCGGAGCCGAGCGGCTCCGGGCCCTTTCCGTGTGCGCGGTGCGACTGATCCGCGCCGGGGTGTTACGCGGCGGCGCCGCGGTTGGTGGCGAGGCGCGGCAGGAACCGGAAGCCCACGCCGCCCGCGATCATCGTCGCGGCGCCGATCAGCAGGATCGTGGTGCCGTCGGCACCGGTCTCGGCCAGCTCGCCGCCCTGGTTCTGGGCGCCGGCCTGCTCCGCCGGGGTGGAGCCGGTGTCCTGGAGGCTGTCCTTGCCCTGGCCCTGCTCGACGGGGTTGTTGTTGCCGTCGGGGTTGGTGTTGTCGCCACCCGTGGCAGAACCGCCGGTGGACGAGCCGCCACCGTTCTGGCTGCCGCCGTTGCCGGAGCCGCCGTTGCCGTTGCCGCCGTTCTGGGAGCCGCCGTTGCCGGAGCCGCCGTTCTGGTTGCCGCCGTTACCGTTGCCGCCGTTCTCGGAGCCACCGTTCTGGTTGCCGCCGTTCTGGTTGCCACCGTTCTCGGAGCCACCGTCGGTGCCGGCGACCGCACCGCCGTCGCCACCACCATCGCCACCGGCGATCGCACCGCCGTCGCCACCACCGTCACCACCGGCGATCGCACCGCCGTCGCCACCACCGTCACCACCGGCGATCGCACCGCCGTCGCCACCACCATCGCCACCGGCGATCGCACCGCCGTCGCCGCCACCATCAGCACCGGCGATCGCACCGCCGTCGCCACCGGCGATCGCACCGCCGTCGCCACCGCCGTCGACGCCGGCGATCGCACCGCCGTCAGCACCACCGTCAGTACCGCCGTCGTCGCCGCCCCCGAGCAGGCCGACACCGACACCGTTCTCGTTCGCGCTCACGTTCGCCAGGCCCGGAACGTCGATCTCCAGGGCGGAAGCGGCACCCGCGGCGGTCAGCGACGCGCCGGCGGCGATCACCGCACCGGCGGCTATCCGCGCTACGCGGATCCGCGTCTTCTTGGTCATCTGTCTGCTACCCCCAGTAGCCAATCGTGAATGGAGCAGCGCCCGGGACGGCGTTCAAAGAGGGGCAGCAGGCGTCACGTTCGACCCGGCCCCCGTTCACACGCGTCCCACGGATACGCATGCCGCGCGCCAGCCTTCCCAGTTTTCGGAACAACGTCAAGGTCGTTGCGCCTGCGATGCCCCGAAATAAGGTGACTCGACCGTCGTACGGACATGTGACTGTGACGTAAAAGGCCAATAGTCCTTCACACTTGGCCCAGTTGAACCCGGACCCGGACAACGCAAAGGCAACTGCCGCTTGCTGCGCGGCAGTTGCCTTGTCGATAAAGCGCGAGTTACTTCTCCTGCTGCTTGCGCCACCGGATGCCGGCCTCGATGAAGCCGTCGATCTCGCCGTCGAGCACGGCCTGCGGGTTGCCGACCTCGAACTCGGTGCGCAGGTCCTTGACCATCTGGTACGGGTGCAGCACGTACGACCGCATCTGGTTGCCCCAGGAGCTGCCGCCGTCGCCCTTGAGGGCGTCCATCTTGGCCCGCTCCTCCTGGCGCTGGCGTTCGAGGAGCTTGGCCTGGAGGACGTTCATCGCGGTCGCCTTGTTCTGGATCTGCGAGCGCTCGTTCTGGCAGGAGACCACGATGCCGGTGGGCAGGTGGGTGAGGCGGACCGCGGAGTCCGTCGTGTTGACGCCCTGGCCGCCGGGGCCGGAGGAACGGTAGACGTCGACGCGCAGCTCGGACTCGTCGATCTCGACGTGGTCGGTCTGCTCGACGACGGGGAGCACCTCGACACCGGCGAACGAGGTCTGGCGGCGGCCCTGGTTGTCGAAGGGCGAGATGCGCACCAGGCGGTGCGTGCCCTGCTCGACGGAGAGCGTGCCGTACGCGTACGGGACCTGGACGGCGAAGGTGGTCGACTTGATGCCGGCCTCTTCCGCGTACGACGTCTCGTAGACCTCGGTCTTGTAGCCGTGGCGCTCGGCCCAGCGCAGGTACATGCGCTGGAGCTGCTCGGCGAAGTCGGCCGCGTCGACGCCACCGGCCTCCGCGCGGATGTTGACCAGGGCCTCGCGGGAGTCGTACTCACCGCTGAGGAGCGTACGGACCTCCATCTCGTCCAGCGCCTTCTTCACCGAGGTCAGCTCGGTCTCCGCCTCGGCGCGGGTCTCCGGGTCGTCCTCCTCCTCGGCCATCTCGAAGAGGACGGAGAGGTCGTCGATACGACCGCGCAGCGCCTCGGCCTTGCGGACCTCCGCCTGGAGGTGGCTCAGCTTGCTGGTGATCTTCTGCGCCGCCTCCGGGTCGTCCCACAGGGACGGCGCGGCCGCCTGCTCCTCGAGCACGGCGATATCGGCCCTCAGCCTGTCGAGGTCGAGGACGGCCTCGATCGACTCCATGGTCGAGGAGAGGGACTTCAGCTCTTCGGATACATCGACGACTGCCACGAGACCAGCCTAACGGCTCCGCCGGGTGGCGGTGCGAGGCGTACCCCGGGCTCGGTGTACGCGGCTTCGCGCCGCGGGGTGAGCGGTGCGTGGCCGGCCGCCGGCGGGTGGGGCGGGCCGCACCCGCACTACGGCTCCCCCGGTGGCGGTGCGAGGCGTACCCCGGGCTCGGTGTACGCGGCTTCGCGCCGCAGGGCGAGCGGTGCGTGGCCGGCTGCCGGCGGGTGGGGGCTGGTCGCGCCGTTCCCCGCGCCCCTGTGATGCGCACTTCGTGCGACACCACAACGGGGCACCCGCGCTACGGCTCCCCCGGTGGCAGTGCGAGGCGCACTTCGTGCGGCGCCACATCGGGGAAGGCGCGGCACAGCCGCACGCCTTCAGGGGCGCGGGGAACTGCGCGGCCCGCCCCCACCGGACCCGCACCCGCGTACGCGGCTACGGCGCGGCCGGGGCCGAATTGTTCTCGTCCGCCGGGGGGTGCTCCCCGTTCCCGGAGGATGTGGCCGCCCAGATGCCGCCGCCCAGGGCCACCGCGAGGGCCAGGCCGGCCACGCCCAGGGTGATGCGGCGGCGGCGCGCGGGGTGGCGGTTGCGGGCCGAGCCGGGGCGGGGGGCGCCCGCGGCACGGGGGGCGCGGGCGGTGCCGCGGGCGCCGCCGGCCAGCTCGTCCGGGGCCGGGACCCGCATCGAGGTGTGGGTGTCGCGGTTGGAGTCGGCCGGGGCCGCGCCGGGGACCAGGGAGACCGCGCCGCGGCGGGGCGCGGCGGACCCGGCCGGTTCGGGCCCGGCCGGGCGGGACGGTTCGGTGGCCGGGTCGGCGTCGGCGTCCTCGCCCTCGTCGGGGTCGTCGACGTCCAGCGGGGCCATGCCCGCGAGCAGGGGGCCCAGTTCACGCAGGCGCGCGGCCAGCTCGGAGGCGCGCAGCCGGGACGCCGGGGCCTTGGCCAGGCACTGGATCAGCAGCTGCCACAGCTCGTCCGGGATGCCGGGCAGCGGGACGACGGTCTCCGTGACGTGCCGGCGCAGGATGGCGCCCGGGTGGCCGCCGCCGAAGGGGGTGAAGCCCGCGAGCAACTCGTAGAGGACGGTCGCGAGGGCGTAGATGTCGACCGCGGCGCGGGGCGGCAGGCCCTCGATGATCTCGGGGGCCAGATAGTCGGGCGTGCCGATGATCTTCGTCGCGCGGGTGCGGCGCGGGGTGTCGATGAGCTTGGCGATGCCGAAGTCGGTGAGCAGGGCGGGGTGCGCGCCGCCGGGGCCGAGCGGGCCCTCCATGTCGAGCAGCACGTTCTCCGGCTTCACGTCGCGGTGCACGATGCCGGCGGCGTGCGCGGCGGCCAGCGCGTCGGCGACATCCGCGGCGATGGCGACGGCGGCCTCGGGGGCCATGCGCCGCTCGCGGTCGAGGCGGGTGCGCAGATCGGTGCCGCGGACCAGGTCCATGACCAGCGCCAGGTCGTTCCCGTCGACCACCAGGTCGCGGACGCCGACCACGCGCGCGTGGTCGAGACTGAGCAGGGCCGTGCGCTCCTGGACGAAGCGGCCGACCAGTTCCTGGTCGGAGGCGAGGTCCTCGCGCAGGAGTTTGACGGCGACGGGACCGTCGGGTCCCTCGCCCAGCCACACCGTGCCCGCACTGCCGCGGCCCAGGATCTGGTGGGCGGTGTACCGGCTGCCGATCTTCCGTGCCAAGACTGCTCCTACAGACGCGTGTTGGCGCCCAAGCTACGCGGCCCGGACGCCAACCAACGCATCAGCGGGGGAAATCACCCGTCAGATGTCGACAAATCTGCAACGTGACCTGTCAGCCGCTCACGCTGCCGATCCAGTCGGTCACCGTCGTGAACCAGTCGGACAGCTGCGCCCAGTACCCCTTGCCGGTGCCGATCCAGTCCTGGAGCGGGGTGAACTCCCAGACCAGCCAGCTCACCACGAAGAGGATCACGATCATGAACAGGCAGCCCTTGAGGCAGCCGAGACCGGGGATCTTCATCGGGTTGGCGCCGCGGCTGCGGGGCTCGCGCGGCTCCCGGGCGGGCGGCGCCTGGCGGGGCGGCTGCGGTGGCGCGTACTGCTGCGGCTGCGGGGTCTGCCGGCGCGGCTGCTGGGGCTGCTGCGGCTGCGGGGTCTGGCGGCGCGGCTGCTGGGGCGCGTACTGCTGCGGCCTCGGCTGCTGTTCGGGGCGCGCCACCTGGCGCTGCGGGCGGCGGCGCAGGGGGTCCTGGTTCGGGTCGAGGTACTGGACCTGCGTCTGCTCGTTCCGGTCGCGGGCCGCGCGCATCTGGTTCTGCCAGGGGTGCGGGCCGTCCTGGTCGCCGCCGGCCGGGTTCTGGCCCGGCTGGTGCGGCGGGACGGGCGGCATGACGGCGGTCGGGTCGGCGGCGCCGCGGTGCGGCAGCACGGACGTGGGGTCCGCGTCCCCGTACTGGCCCGCGCCGCCCGGCTGGTTCCCCTGCTGCCGCATGACGCTGGTCGCCGCGTTCGGGTCGTACGAGGCCGCGTTGCCCGGCAGTACCTGCGTCGGGTCCGCGGCGCCGGGGACGCCCGGGACCTGCGCCGGGTCGGGGTCGGGCGTCAGCAGGGCGCCCACGCCCTCGGCCGCGGCGATCTGCGCGCTGGTGGCGTGCACGCCGATCCCCTCGGCGACGGTGCGCAGGGCGCGCGCGAGGTTCTCGGCGCTCGGCCGGTCGTCCGGGTTCTTGCGCAGGCAGCGCTCGATGACCGTCCACAGCGGGTCGGGGATCGTGGAGGGGCGGCGCGGTTCGGCGCTGAGGTGCTGGTGCAGGACTTCGAGCGCCGACCCGCCGGAGAAGGGCGGGCGCCCGGTCACCAGCTCGTACAACAGGATGCCCGCGCCGTAGACGTCGACGGCACTGGTCTGCGGGCGGCCCTCGGCGGACTCCGGGGCCACGTACGCGGGCGTGCCGACGAACTCGTGGGTGCGGGTCAGGCCCGGAGAGTCGGCCAGGCGCGCGATGCCGAAGTCGGTGAGCATCGGGTGCATGCCGGCGGCGTCCTGTTTCAGCAGGACGTTCGCGGGCTTCAGGTCGCGGTGCACGACGCCGTCGGCGTGGCTGGCGGCGAGCGCGTCGGCGATCTGCGCGGTCAGGAGCGCGGCGGCGACCGGCGAGAACGGGCCGTTCTCGCGGAGGTAGCGATGCAGGTCGGGGCCGTCGACCAGGTCCATGACCAGGGCGAGCAGCTCGCCCTCGACGACCAGGTCGCGGGTGCGCACGATGTTGGGGTGCGTGAGGCGCAGCAGGACGGAGCGCTCCCGCAGGAAGCGCATCACCACGTCCGCGTCGTTCGCCAGCTCCTCCTTGAGGACCTTGATCGCGACGGTCTCGCCCGGCTGACCGGCGACGGCCGCCTCGGCACCCGCTGTCTCGCGCTGGCGGGCCCGCCAGACGGTGCCCGTGGCGCCGCGTCCGAGCGGCTCCTCGAGCAGGTACTTGCTCCCTACCGGCCGCACGTCATGCGCTCCCTGCATCGGTACTTGCTTGGTCTGCCCGGTCCCGGGTGTCGCGACCCACTCTAGTGGCGGTGTCCGCGCCGACGGCGGTCGATCGGGCGGGCCTCCTGCCCCGTTCCGGTGCCCGTCGCCCCCGGCAAACCCGTGTTCGACGGGAAGACGCAGCCACCGCGTTCTTGGTTGCCGCGTGGCTACGTGACTGATCTCAAGCCGTTGTGAGGCGGCCCGCAGCAGGCATTTTTGCGGGCAGAGCCGACCAATCAAGATCACTTACGGGTGGGGGCCGGGCGTGTTGTCGGTGGCAGGTGCGAGGATGCCTCCAGCACTGGCTGACGTGCCCGTAGCGATGGGGGAATCTGCGGTGGGGGGACCGCGGGCTGTTCCGTCCCGGGCGCCCGCGCAGAAGGGACCGCAGACGGCGATGCAGATCCGCCTTACCGTCGTAGACCCCCTGGGCACGCGCCCCGACGCGTGCGCGCGCGAGGGAGCCGCGGGTGGCGCGGCCGGCGCGGTGGACGTCCTGGTCACCGCGCCGGGCGGCACCGCGCTCGCCGCCGTCGCCTCCGGCCTCGCCGCGGCCGTCGCGGGCGGCGACGCCCCCTCCACCGTCCTGTACGCGGGGGCCGAGCGGCTCGACGCGCAGCGCTGCCTGCTCGGTGAGCCACCGCTCATCGACGGGGCGGTGCTCTCGCTGGGGGCGCCCGCGGATCCCGGGCCCGAGCCGGACGGTGCGGTCACGCAGCTGCATGTGGTGGCCGGGCCGGACGCGGGCGGCGTCCATCTGCTGCACGGCGGTCAGATCCGCGTCGGCCGCTCCGCCGACGCGGACGTGCCGCTCGACGACCCGGACGTGTCCCGGCTGCACTGCGCGGTGACGCTCGCCGCTGACGGGGCGGTCTCGGTGGTGGACCTGGGCTCGACGAACGGGACGACGGTGGACGGTCGTCCCCTCGGCGACCGCCCGGTCCGCCTCTCCCCCGGCGCGCTGCTGCGCCTCGGCGAATCGGCCCTGCGGGTCGCTGCCGCGGGCGGGGCGGGAGGTGCGGTGCCGGTGCGGACGGTGCCCGACGGGGAGGGACATGTACGCGTGACCGTCCCCGGCCTGGTCCCGTCCCAGGGCTCCGCCAGGGGCTCGGCCGAGGGCGGAGGCGGGTCTGTGCGGGGCTCCGCCGAGGGCGGTCCGGGCGGGCCCGGGTGGGCCCAGGGGTATGGCGCCGGGGGCGTGGACGGGGCCGGTTCCGGGCGGGCCCCCGAGTACGGCGAGGGTGAGACCGGGGCGGCCCTGGCGTCCGGGGACGACGGCAGGGGTGGGGCCAGGCGGGCCGCCGGGGACGACGGCAGGGGCGGAACCGGGCGAACCTTCGGAGACAACAGCAGGGCTGGAACCGGACGAACCCCCGAGTACGGGGGCGGGGCCGGGGCGGGTCAGACCTCCGGGGACGACGGCTGGGCCGGAACCGGGCGGATCACCGGGGACGACGGCAGGGGCGAAAACGGGCGGACCCCCGAGTACGACGGCAGGACCCGAACCGGACGAACCCCCGGGGAAGCCGGCGGGGTCGAGAACGGGCGGACCTTCGGGGACGACGGCAGGGCCGGAACCGGGCGCGCCCCCGAGTACGACGGCAGGGGCGGGACCGGGCGAGCCTCCGGGGAAACCGGCAGGGGCGAGAACGGGCGGACCTTCGGGGACGACGGCAGGGGTGGAACCGGGCGGGACCCCGAGTACGACGGCAGGGGCGGGGCCAGGCGGGTCTCCGGGTACGACGGCGAGGGCGGGGCCGGCCGGACCCCCGAGGGTGACGGCAAGGACGTCAGCGGGCAGGGCCCCGGGGGCCGGGGTGGAGTCGGGGCTGCCCAGGGATCTGGGTACGGCGGTGGCGTCGGGGCCGGTGAGACGCGCCATGCGTACGGGGACGCCTCCTGGGGCGCCGCAGGGGAGGGGTACGGGGGCGGGGCCGTGGTGCCGGGGCAGGGCGGGCCGCCGGACGTGGAGCGGACCCGGCTCGGCACCCCGCCCCGCGGCACCCAGCTGCCGCCTCCGCGCCGGCGCGGAGCCCTGGGCCGGCTGCTGCGCCGCGGCCGCGACGAGCAGGACCAGCAGCACGAGATCCACGAACCGTACGCGCTGCGCACCCCGCACACCCCGCAGCCCGCGCCGCCGGGCGGGACCGGTACCACCGAGACCTGGCCCGACGCCGCCACGCTGCTGCTGACCGCGCTCGGCCCGGGCCCCCGGCTGTGGGAGCGCGGGCCCGGGCACCCCGAGGCGCTGGCCGTCCGGCTCGGCACCGTGGACCGGACGGAACCGGGCGGGGCCGGGTTGCTGCCCGCCGTGCCGGTGACCGTGGGGCTCGCCGAGGCCGGGGCCCTGGGCCTGGCCGGGCCGCGGGCGCGGCTCGCGGGGCTGGCCCGCTGCGCGCTCGCCCAGCTCGCCGCGTTGCACGCCCCGGACCGCCTGGAGATCGTGCTGATCGCCACGGACCGGGCCAGGACCGAGGCGCAGCGCGTCGCCGAATGGTCCTGGCTGGGCTGGCTGCCGCACGTCCGCCCGGCGCACGGGCAGGACTGCCGGCTGCTGCTCGCCTACGACCGTGACCAGGCGGCGGCGCGCACGGGCGAGTTGCTGCGCCGGCTCGACGATCACGCGGCGGGGCTGCGGCCCGGCCGCGCCGAGTCGGCGGCCGGGGACGCGGCCGTCGTGCCGACGGTCGTGGTCGTCGACGGCGACCCCGGTTCCGCCACCCTGCGGGAGGCCACCGTGCGGCTCGCCGCCGAGGGGGCCCCCGCCGGGATCCACGTGCTCTGTCTCGCCGAGGCGGCCGCCACCTCGCCGGCGTCGCCGGTCGCGGAGACGTACGAGGAGGCGTGCGCGCAGAGTCCGGCGTTCCGGGCGTGCGGCGCCGTGGCCCTGCTCAGCGGGGACGTGGCGACGGCGCTGCGGCTGCACCGGGCGGCGGGCGGCCGGCCGGCCGGGCTCGGCACGCTCGCCACGGTGGACGCGGTGTCGCTCGCCTGGGCGGAGCGGTTCGCGCGGGCGCTGGCCCCGTTGCGTACGGATGTGGCGGGCGGCTCCGGTGCCCGGCAGGCCCGGGTCTCGGCGCCGTTGCCGCAGTCGGCGCGGCTGCTGGACGAGCTGGGGCTCGCCCGGGCCACCCCGGCCTCGCTGATGGCGCGGTGGGCGGCGGCCGCGGACGATCCCGAATCGCTGGGCGGGCGGGTCTGGGCGGTGCTCGGAGCGGGGCCGCGCGGTCCGGTCGCCGTCGATCTGGCAGCGGAGGGGCCGCATCTGCTGATCGAGGGTCCGGCGGGCAGCGGCCGTACCGAGCTGCTGCGTTCGGTCACCGCGTCCCTGGCCGCCGCCGAGCGGCCCGACCGGCTCGGCGTCGTGCTCGTCGAGGGGCAGGGCGGCGGGACGGGCGGTGAGCGCGGGCAGCGGATGGACGGGCTGCGGGTCTGCACCGATCTGCCGCACGTCACCACGCACCTGGCGGCCAACGACCCGGTGCGCATGCGGGAGTTCGCGCAGTCGCTGACCACGGAGCTGAAGCGGCGGGCCGAGCTGACGGGGCGGACGCACTTCCAGGAGTGGCACACCCAGCGGGCCGTCTCGGGGCGGATGGTCACCCAGCGCACCGCGCCGCCGTCCGGTGGGGCGGCCGATCTGGACGGGCCGCCGAGTGCCACGATCCGGCTGCGGCCGGGCGGGGCGCCGAAGAAGACGGAGGCGGCGCCCGCGTTGCCGCGGCTCGTGGTGGTCGTCGACGATCTGGACGCGCTGCTGGCGCCGCCGCTCGGTTCGCCGGGCCGGCCCGCCGCCGGTTCCGTGGTCCGGGCGCTGGAGGCGGTGGTCCGGGACGGGGAGCGGCTCGGGGTCCATCTCGTGGCGGCGTTCGCCTCCGGCGCGGCGCCGGGCTGGGCGGGGCCGCCGCGGGTGGTGCTCGACCCGGCCGGGCCGGACGCGGACGATCCCGCGCCGGGGCGGGGCCGGCTCTGCGGCGCCGACGGCCGGGAGGTCGGGGTGCAGGCGGGCCGGGTGACCGGCCGGATCCCGCGGACGGCCACGCAGCGGCCGACGGTGGCCGGTCTCGACTGGGCCCGGATGGGCGACCCGCCGGACCGGCGCCCCGTACGGGAGTTGGGGAACGGGCCGACGGATCTGGCCCTGCTGGCCAGCGCGTTGGAGCGGGCCGCGCGCTCGGTCGCCGCGCAGGAGGTCCCCTCACTGCTGTGACCCCCGGGCCGCCCCGGCAACCGGCTGACCGGGGCCCGCCCGCCGACGGCCCCCACCAGGCCCCGAGCCCGGTCGCCAACGGCTCCGGGCTTCACCATGCCCCCGAGCCCGGCCGCCGACGGGCCCGGCCCCCACCCTGGCCCGGGCTCCCGGGCCCAAGGGCACACACCACCCGGGTACCCACCTCAACTCCTGCCCGCCAAAACGGCGTTGCCGCATCACGACCCCGTCACGATCACCGCCGGGACGGCCCTGGCACCCTTGCCGGTTTCCCCTGGTCGGGCGTAGACCAGTGCGCACGGGACAGCGCTCAGTACGTACGTTCAGCGTCCAGGATGAGAACGGGGCAGCGATGCGCAGCACTCTTCGTACACCCATATTCCGCCGAGCCCTGGTGGCCGTGGCCGTGGGGTCACTGGCCCTCGGGCTCACCTCGTGCGGGGATGACGACAAGGACGACACGTCGGGCGGGGGCGACAGCAAGGCTCCCGCTTCGGGGGTCCAACTGCCCAAGCTGGACGGTGCGTCGCTGGAGATCGCCGCGGTGTGGACCGGCGACGAGCAGAAGAACTTCAAGCAGGTCCTCGCCGAGTTCGAGAAGCGGACGGGCGCGAAGGTCACGTTCGTGCCGGCCCAGGACCCGATCATCAACTTCCTGGGGTCGAAGGTGGCCGGTGGTGCCCCGCCGGACGTGGCGATGCTGCCGCAGCCGGGCGCCATCAAGCAGGCCGTGGACAAGAAGTGGGCCAAGCCGCTCGGCAAGGACGCGCAGGCCCAGCTCACCAAGAACTACAGCCAGGGCTGGCAGGACCTGGGCAAGGTCGGCGGGACGCAGTACGCGGCGTACTACAAGGCCGCGAACAAGTCGCTGGTCTGGTACAACACCGCGGTCTTCGAGAACGCGGCGGCCAAGGAGCCCAAGACCTGGAAGGAGTTCCTGGCGACCGCGCAGTCGATCTACGACTCGGGGGTGGCGCCCGTGTCGGTCGGCGGGGCCGACGGCTGGCCGCTGACCGACTGGTTCGAGAACGTCTACCTCTCCCAGGCGGGCCCGGAGAAGTACGACCAGCTGGCCAAGCACGAGATCAAGTGGACGGACCCGTCGGTCAAGCAGGCGCTGACCACGCTCGCGCAGCTGTGGGGCAAGAGCGACTTCCTCGCGGGCGGCAACAAGGCGGCGTTGCAGACCGAGTTCACGAAGTCGGTCGAGCAGACCTTCACCGGCGGCGACCAGCCCAAGGGCGCCATGGTCTACGAGGGTGACTTCGCGCAGGTCAACATCGAGCAGACCAAGGCGAAGATCGGTTCGGACGCGAAGGTCTTCCCGTTCCCGGCGGTCGGCGCCGACGCGCCGGTGGTCAGCGGCGGGGACGCCGCGGTGATCCTCAAGGACTCCAAGGCGGCGCAGGCGCTGGTGACCTGGCTGGCCTCGCCCGACGCGGCGACGATCCAGGCCAAGCTCGGCGGGTACCTCTCCCCGAACAAGAGCGTGGACGTGTCGGCGTACCCGAACGAGGTGCAGCGCACCATCGCCAAGGCGCTCATCGACGCGGGCGACGACTTCCGCTTCGACATGTCGGACCAGACCCCGCAGGCCTTCGGCGGCACCCCCGGCAAGGGCGAGTGGAAGGCGCTCCAGGACTTCCTGGCCGACCCGAAGGACGTCGCGGGCACCCAGGCGGCGCTGGAGGCCGAAGCGGCCAAGGCGTACAAGGACTGACGCGGCGATGACCTCCGCCGCCGCGGGCGACGGCCCGGACCGCGCCGTCAAGTCTCCCGTCACCACGGGCGAGTTGACGGCTCCGGCCGGGCCTCCCGCCGACCAGAGACCCTCCCGGTCCAAGAGCGTGACCGGTACCCGCCGAACGGTCGCTCTGCTGTTCCTGCTGCCCACGCTCGTGCTGCTCGGCGCGCTGGTCGTGTACCCCATCGGGTACTCGCTCGTGCGCAGCTTCTTCGATTCGTCGGGCAGCTCGTTCATCGGGTTCGACAACTACGAGACGCTGTTCACCCGCGCGGACACCAAGGCCGCGATCAACAACAACATCTTCTGGGTGGTGCTCGCCCCGACGGTCGCCACGGCGCTCGGCCTGATCTTCGCCGTGCTGACCGAGCGGATCCGCTGGGGCACCGCGTTCAAGCTGGTCGTCTTCATGCCGATGGCGATCTCGATGCTGGCCGCGGGCATCATCTTCCGGCTCGTCTACGACCAGGACCCGGACAAGGGCGCGGTGAACGCGGTCTGGGTCGGCGTCCACGACACGTTCGCCGAGTCCTCCGCCTTCCCCAAGGCGCATCCGCGGCCGAACGGAACGCTCGCCGGCCGGAGCGGCGGCCCCTACCTCACCAAGGAGCCGGTGCGCGCCGGGCAGCCGGTGAAGCTGGCGCTGGTCGGGGTCGCCGCCGACCAGATGCCGAAGGGCGCCGGTCCGGCGAAGGAGCCGCCCGCCGCGGGCTCGGGGATCACCGGCACCGTCTGGCAGGACTTCACCCTCGGCAAGGGCGCGGGCGGCGTCAACGGCGTCGACGCCACCGAGCTGGGCTATCCGGGCATGCGGATCGAGGCGGTCAAGGGCGGCAAGGTGGTGGCCGCCACGTCTGCCGCGGCCGACGGCACGTTCAGCCTGCCCGCCGAGGCCGACGGCGCGAAGCTGCGGCTGCCGGCGTCGAACTTCAAGGAGGCCTACAACGGCGTCGACTGGCTCGGCGACAAGAAGTTCTTCACGATCCACCTGGGCGGCTTCGACCTCTACCTCAACATCGTGACCACCTCGATCATGGTCTCGTACGTGTGGATGTGGGCGGGCTTCGCGATGGTGCTGATCGGGGCCGGGCTGGCGAGCATCCCCCGGGAGCTGCTCGAGGCGGCCCGGGTCGACGGGGCCACGGAGTGGCAGGTGTTCCGGCGCGTCACGGTGCCGCTGCTCGCGCCGGTGCTCGCCGTCGTCCTGGTCACTCTGATGATCAACGTCCTGAAGATCTTCGACCTGATCTTCATCATCGCGCCGAACTCCTCGCAGGACGACGCCAACGTGCTGGCGCTGCAGCTGTACCGGTCCGCGTTCAGCGAGGGCAACGAGGGACTTGCCAGCGCGATCGCCGTCCTCCTGCTGCTCCTGGTGATCCCGGTGATGTGGTTCAACATGCGGCGTCTGCGGCGGGAGGAGCGACGATGACCACCGTCGACGAGACAGTGAAGAAGCGGCGGTCCCTGGCCGGCCGCGTCACCGACAAGGTCGGCGGCGGCATCCTGCAGTTCGTCCTGATCGTGGTGGGCGCCGTCTGGCTGGTGCCCACGGTGGGGCTGCTGCTGTCCTCGCTGCGCAGCCCCGACGAGATGGCGGGCAGCGGCTGGTGGAAGGTGTTCAGCAAGCCCTCGCAGCTCACCTTCGACAGCTACGCGAGCCTGCTGGAGAACGCCGACGTCACAAGGTCGCTGCTCAACACGGCCCTGATCACGGTCCCCGCGACCCTGCTCGTCATCGTCATCGGTTCGCTGGCCGGGTACGCGTTCGCGTGGATGGAGTTCCCGGGCCGGGACTGGTGGTTCCTCATCGTGGTGGGGCTGCTCGTGGTGCCGGTGCAGCTCGCGCTGGTGCCGATCGCCGAGCTCTTCGGCGACATCGGGATCTTCGGTTCGATCTTCGGGGTGATCCTCTTCCACGTCGGGTTCGGGCTGCCGTTCGCGGTGTTCCTGCTGCGGAACTTCTTCGCGGAGATCCCTCGCGAGCTGCTGGAGGCGGCGCGACTCGACGGCGCGGGCGAGCTGCGCCTGTTCGTCCGCGTCGTCATGCCGCTGGGCGGCCCGGCGATCGCCTCGCTCGGCATCTTCCAGTTCCTGTGGGTGTGGAACGACATGCTGGTCGCGCTGATCTTCACCGACACCGACAGCCAGCCGATCACGGTCGCCCTGCAGACGCAGGTCCGGCAGTTCGGCAACAACGTCGACGTGCTCGGCCCGGGGGCGTTCATCTCCATGGTGGTGCCGCTGGCCGTGTTCTTCGCGTTCCAGCGCCAGTTCGTCTCCGGTGTGATGGCGGGCGCCGTGAAGTAGCCGAGGGGCTGTCCGCGGCCGGGGTTCAGCGCTCCAGGAGCTCGAACAGGTCGTCCCACAGCCTGAGGACGCGCTCCTCGGAGAACCGCTGCACGTTGACGCGGGCTCGCTCCCCCATCGTGTCCCGCAGCCGCGGGTTGCCGGTGAGGCGCAGCAGCCGGTCGGCCAGGGCGTCGAGGTCGCCGACGGGGGCGAGGAGGCCGTCCTCGCCGTCGCGGACGATCTCGCGGACGCCGGGGGCGCAGTCGAACGCGGCGCACGGCACGGCGCTGGCCATCGCCTCCATGAGCGCCAGCGGGAAGCCCTCGCCGCGTGAGGACTGCACGAAGACGGAGGAGGCGGCGAGGGCGCCCGGCACGTCGTCGGTGCGCCCGCGCCAGCGCACCGATCCGTCGAGCCCCAGCTCACGGCAGTGCCGGCGCAGCGCGGGCTCGTCGGCGCCGGCCCCGTACACGTGCAGCTGCCAGTCCGCGCGGAACGGCGCGACCTTCGCCCAGGTGTCGAGGAGCATGTCGACGCCCTTCTGGTCGGCGAGCCGGCCGATCGAGCAGACCACCTTCTCCGTGCGCGGCGAGGGCACCGCGGGCAGGTGGGCGAGGGCGTTCGGCATGAAGTCCACGTTGGTCAGGTCCTCGGCCGCCCAGATGTCGGCGTCCTCCTGGGTGAGCACCAGCCACCGGTCGACGTGCGGGTAGTGCCGCTTGACCCAGCCGTAGCGGTGGCTCGCGCGGGAGTACGCGTACGACTCGTGGCTCATCCCGACGACCGTGAGATGCGCGGTGTCCAGCTCCCGCAGCCACTCCATCGGCCACACCTGGGTGACGACGACGACCGAGCCGGGCGGCGCGGGCGCGAGGACCGACTCCAGGGTGGTGAGGGCCCGCTGTTTCGCGGCGAGCCGCCGGCGCTCGGCGCGGCGGGCGGGCGGGCTGAGCCGGCGGGCGCCGCGCAGCGGCCGGGGGGTCGGCGGATGCCGCTCGTAGAGGCTGGTCACGCGGTACCCGGGGGTCTCGGGCACCGCCATCTTCAGCTCGGACTCGTGGACGCCGACGACGTGCACGCGGTGGCCGGCGCTCGTGAACAGGCGGGCCATCTGGTGGGTCCAGGCGGTGACGCCGCCGAGTTCGTCAGTGCTGTTGGCGACGAGGAAGAGATCGCGGGCCGCGGTCATGAGCCTGCCTTTCGCGTGAAGAGCGCGTCGACGACGGCGCGGGCGGCCCCGCCGTCGTCGTACGTGCCGAACTCGGCGGCGAACGCGCGCCGCGCCTCCTGCCAGTCGCCGTCGGCCTCCTTGATCCCGGCGAGGACGCGGTGCAGTTCGTCCTGGGTGGCCACGACCGGCCCGCCGGCGCGGGCGCGCAGGTCGAAGTAGCTGCCGCGCTCGGCGGTGTACGCGTCGAGGTCGGGTGCGAAGTGCACGAGCGGGCGGTCGAGGAGGGCGTAGTCGAACATGATCGAGGAGTAGTCGGTGACCAATACGTCGGCCAGGCACAGGAGTTCCTGGGCGTCGTGGTGGGCGGAGACGTCGAGGACGGTGCCCGGCGGGGTGCGGGGCAGGGTCGCCGCCTCCAGGTAGTGGGCGCGTACGAGCAGCACGTGCGTGTCCCCGAACCGCTCGGCGAACGCGCGCACATCGAGGGGCAGTTGCGCCGTCCTGCCCTTCGGGGTGCCGCGGAAGGTGGGCGCGTACAGGACGACCGTGCGGTGGTCGGGGATGCCGAGGGCGGCGGCGGGGGCCGGGCGGGGGAAGCGGCCCTCGCGTTCGTCGCGTCTTCTGGCCGCGACGAGCCGGTCGTTGCGCGGGTAGCCGACGCGCAGCAGCCGCTCCTCGGGGATGTGGTAGGCGCGGGCGAGGGTGCGCACGTCGTGCTCGGAGCGGACCAGGAAGTGGTCGAACCGGCCGACGGCGCGCGCGAGCCGCTCGCGCTGCGGGGCGTTCTGCGTCTTGTGCCGGATCTCGTCGAAGCCCATCCGCTTGTACGCGGAGCCGTGCCAGGTCTGGAGGTAGGTGGTGTGCGCCGGCTTGTCGAGGGCGGGCGGGAAACCCTGGTTGTCGACCCACCACTCGGCGCGGGCCAGCGCCCACAGGTACCGCCAGGACCAGCGGCGTACGAGGGTGGCGTCCGCCGGGAACCCGGCCGGGGACGTGGCGTACGACCACACGACGCGCGCCCCGCGGCGCCGGGCGACCAGCTCCTCGTGGACGGCGCGCGGGCTGTCGCCGTAGGTCTTGCCCATGTGGCTCTCGAAGACGACGGTGCCGCGGCTGACCGGCAGATGGCGCAGGAACCGCTGGTAGACGCGGGTCTTGAAGCGCTGGGTGTGCACGGCCTCGTACCTCTTGCGGAGCTTCCTGGCCAGCTGCCGGACGGTGCGGGCGGGGCGGAAGTGCGTGAGGTAGTGGGCGACGGCGGCGGCCGTGCGGGCGGGCCGTGCGCGGGCCGCCAGGTGCAGGGCGAGCTGGTGGCGGCCGGTGACGTACGGCTGCCAGGTGTCGCCGGTGAGGCGGGTCAGGCGGGGCCGGGCCGGGAGCGCGGCGGCCGGGCCGGGTACGGTGTCCGGTTCGGCGAACAGGTCGAGCGGGCGCAGGAGTTCACCGTCGAGGCCGAGGCGCAGCACGGGGTCCCAGGTGCGGTCGCCGATGCCGCGGGGGCGCACCGCCCGGGTGAGCGGCACGGCGGCGCGCCAGGTGAGCGTGGTGCCGTCTCTGAGCCGGACGTCGGCCACGGGCACGGTCACCGTCCTGCCGCCGCCGCGCGCCCGCAGGTCGAGGGTGCCGGTGAGGGTCCGCGGGCGGGCGGTGCCGGTCAGGCCGAGCGGCACGACGACCTCGCCCGCGACGACGAGCAGGCCGTCCTCGCGGGCGCAGCGGGTGACGTGGTTGAGGAGGGGGAGGTCGCCGAGCGGCGTGTACTGGTGGCCGAGTTCGGTCACGTCGTAGGCGCTGCCGGTGTGCTGGGGGCTCCAGTGGACGCGGCCGTCCGCGCGGGTCAGGGCGGAGACGACGGTGCCGGGCCGCTCCAGGGCCCGGGCGGCGCGGTGCACGCCCTCCGCGTCCCCGTCGGCGAGCAGCGCCACGGCGACGCGCTCCAGCGGCGGGAGCGCGTCGAGCACGGCCTCGTCGAGCAGCCCGGTGAGCAACTGCGCCGCCTGCGCGGCCTGTTCGGCGCGCCGGGCGCGCGGGAGGCCGGGGAGGGCGCGGGCGCAGGGCAGTACGGCGTCGGCGGCGAAGGCGTGGGCGCGGGCCGAGCGCAGCGCGGGGTCGGTGATGAGGGTGAGGGCGTGCCGATGGCGGGCCGTGGCGGCGGGGAGGTCGGCGCAGGGGTCGGGGGCGGCGCGGTGCGTGGTGATCAGCTGGGGCACGAGCGCGATGCGGCGGGCGGCGAGGGCGAGGTCGAGCCCGTCGCGCGCGTCGGGCGCCGCCGCCTGCCACAGCGTCCGGCGCACGCAGTACCCGGCGCTCAGCGCGGGCCGCGTGAGCAGCTCCGGTGCCTGGCCGGCCGCCGTCAGTACGCGTGACCTGCCGTACAGGGCGGAGTGCCAGGCGGGGGCCTGCTCCTGGGTGCCGGTGCCGGTCAGGCGGGTCCAGCGGCCCGCGATGAGGTCGGCGTCGGTGCGGCGGGCGGTGGCGTGGAGGTTGCGGCAGGCGTGGCGGTCCAGGAGTTCCCCGGCGGCCAGCGGCAGGACGTAGGTGCCGCGGGGGGTGCCGGTGCGGACCCGGCCGGGGTGGGCGGCGGCCGCGGCCGCGGCTCCGGCGCCGGTGACGACGGTCTCCGTGCGGCGCAGGGTCTGCGCGGCGGCGGAGGCGAGGGTGGCGGCCAGCCGGTCCGGGCCGGTGTCCGCCGGGCAGTCGACGAGGACGCTGACGTCGGGGGCCTGGGCGGTGGTCTGGGCGGGGGTCATCGCGGGCCCCCGTCCGCGCCGTGGGCGAGCATCGCGTCGGCGACCTGCGCGGCGGCGCTGCCGTCGTCGAGGTCGCAGAACGCCTCCCGGAACCGCGCGTAGGCCTCCCGGTGCCCGGCGACGGCGGCGTCCGGGTCCAGGAGGGCCGCGATCACCTCGTCGCTGCTGCGCAGCAGCGGGCCCGGCGCCTGGGCGGTGAAGTCGAAGTAGAAGCCGCGCAGGGTGTCGCGGTAGTGGTCGAGGTCGTAGGTGTGGAAGAGCATCGGGCGGCCCGTCTGCGCGAAGTCGAACATCATCGAGGAGTAGTCCGTGACCAGCACGTCCGCGATGAGCAGGAGGTCGGCGGCGTCCGGGTAGCGGGTGACGTCGCGCACGAAGTCGCAGGCGGGCACGGCGCCGCCGACCAGGTAGTGGCGGCGGACCAGCAGGACGTGGTCGTCGGCGAGGGCGGCGCGGGCCGCCGCCAGGTCGAGCTGGAGGTCGAGCCCGTACCGGTCGGAGCGGCGGGGCTGGTTCTCGCGCCAGGTCGGGGCGTAGAGGATGACGCGTTTGCCCTCGGGGATGCCCAGGCGTTCGCGGACGGCGGTGGCGTGCTTGTCCCGGTCGGGGGCGTGCAGCACGTCGTTGCGCGGGTAGCCGCCGGCGAGGACGGAGCCGGTGTAGCCGAAGGCGCCGCGCAGGACCGGGGTGGCGAAGCTGTTCGGGGAGAGGAGCAGCGACCACTGGGCGGCGCGGTCGGGCAGCGTGGCGATGTACTGCGCGTCGGCGGAGGCGCTGCCCAGCAGGTCGCGGCCGATCCGCTTGAGGGGGGTGCCGTGCCAGGTCTGGACGACGTACTGGCCCTCGGCGCGCTCGAACCAGGCGGGCAGATGCGTGTTGGTGACGATGTAGCGGCTGCGGGCCAGCGCCTCGTGCCAGGCGGCGCTCCACAGGGCGACGGGCGTGGCGCCGGGCGGCAGTTCGACCTGCTGGTCGCGGACGGCCCACAGGTGTTCGAGGGGGACGCCGCGGGCCTCCAGCTCGGTGTGGATCGCGCGCGGCGAGTCGGAGTACTGGCGTCCGTCGAAGCTCACGTACAGGACGGCGTCGCGGCGCGGCAGGGTGCGCTGGTCCACGTAGGCGCGGCGCAGCGCCTGCTGGGCGCCGCGACCGCGGTCCGGCTCGGGCAGCGAGCTGCCGGAGGTGAGCAGCAGGTGGTCGTGGTGGCGGCGCTGGACGACGAAGTCGCGGCCGCCCAGGGCCTTGACGAGGGGCAGGTCCGGGTGGCGGGCGGGGGCGACGAGGAGGGGGACGCGCCCGTCGGGGTCGCTGTCGCCGCTCGCGCGCAGCGACGGGTACCAGTTGCCCTCGGCGAGCGGCAGGGTGCCGGCCGGGCCGGGGAGCGCGTGCGGGGACAGGGCGGCCTCGAAGCGGCCGTCGGCGAGCCGGACGGGCACGACGGCCTCTTCGTCGTGGCCGCTGTGCACGAGGACCAGTTCGCGGTGGGCGGTGTCCGGGTAGCTGCCCGCGAGCAGCAGCCGGCCGTCCTCCTCCCAGCGGACGGTGTCGACGACGGGCCGGACCGTCTGGTCGCGCAGTTCGGTGTTGCCGGCGGCGTCGGCGAGCACCATCAGCTCGCGGCCGCCGCCGAGGCCGTAGCGGCCGGGCGCGGTGTCCGGGCGCGCGGCGAGCGGCGCCGGCGCACCGTCGGCGCCGACCAGGCTGAGGCCCCAGGGGTCCGCGGGTCCGGGCGGGCCGCCGAAGAGGGCCAGCGGCACGTCGGCGGTGAAGGCGCGCCCGTCGCGGGCGAGCGGCAGGTCGTGGGCTTCCTTGGTACGCCGGTTCTCGATCCGCACGGCGACGGGTGCGGCCTGCTTCGCGGACTTCAGCTCGCCGGTGACCCGGACGCGTTCGCCGTCGCACTCGTGTCCGGTGAGGCGGGCGCGCAGCCGCTCCACGCGCAGCCGCAGCCGGCCCTCGCGCAGGGCGGGGGTGATCCGCAGGAAGTCGTCGAGGTGGCGTACGGGCAGCGGACACGTGCCGCTCATCCGGACCGGCCCGGTGCGCGCCAGCAGACCGCCGGCGTACGCGCCCAGCTCCAGGTTCCAGGTGGTGCTGGTGCGCCGGGTGACCAGGCGCGCCGGGTCGACCGTGGTCTCGAACCCGGTCCGGTCGTAGCTGTGCAGCCCCTGCCGGGAGGCGAGGGTCGCCTCGCGCGAGCGGACGGTGCGCAGCCACAGCGGCACGGCCCGGCGCCGGCCCGCCCGCAGCCAGGCGAGGCGGACGCGGGCGCGGACGCGGCCCGGGGGCAGGTTGCGCACGTACGCGTAGCCCTTGAGCCGCAGCAGGCCGTCCTCGCTCCAGGCGGCGTGGGTGACGCGGGCCTCCAGCGGCAGTTCGGCCCGGGTCAGCCCCGCGGCCTTGCGGGGCAGCCGGCCGGTCACGGCGGGGAAGTCGGCGCGCCGGCCGCGCGGGGTGCGGCGGACCCGGAAGGCGCCGGAGTTGGCGTTCTCGTACGCGATGAGGGCGAGCAGTTCGGTGAGGCGGCGCTCGCGGATGAGGCGCCAGCGCACCCGCAGGCCGACCGGCAGGGTGTCGGCGACAGCCGGGTCGACGCTGTCGGCGAAGGAGTTGGCGTGATCCAGGAAGGCTTCGTGGTAGGCGGCGTCGCCGTCCGGGAGCGCCTCCATGAACATCCACAGGTCGCCGCCGAGCACGGTGGCGTCGTAGCGGCGCTTGGCCTCCCGCCACTCGGGGCGGCCGGCGAGGAAGCGGCTGACGTGGGCGACGGAGGCGGTGCGGTCGCGGATGGCGCGGGGCACGGCGCGCCGGTTGGAGATGGAGCCCTCGCGGTCGCGCCACAGGTAGACGGTGTCCTTCAGGACGTCGACGGAGCGGGCCAGGAAGTGGGCGGGCAGCACGAGGGGGATGTCCTCGAAGAGGACGCCCTCGGGGAAGGCGAGGGCGTGCTCGTCCCAGAAGGCGCGCCGGAACACCTTGTTGCAGGCGATGCGGTCGGCGAGCAGGTCCCAGTCGCGGGTGACGTGGGTGGCCGGGCGGCTGGTGGCCATCACCTTGCGGAACATGGGCGACTGCTCGGTGGTGCCGTCGGCGCGCAGCCGGAAGACGTTGCCGGTGACGAAGTCGGAGCCGGACGCCTGGAGGGTGGCGAGCATCAGCTCGTACGCGCCCTCGGGGATCACGTCGTCGCTGTCCACGAAGGCGAGGAAGGTGCCGGTGGCGTGCCGCACACCGGTGTTGCGGGCGGCTCCCAGGCCGGCGTTGGCCTGTTCGACGAGGTGGAACCGGGGGTCCCGCGCGGCGTACTCGCGTGCGATCCCGCCGCTGCCGTCGGTGGAACCGTCGTCGACCATCACGACCTCGAGGTCCGGCACGGATTGCGCCGCCAGCGACTCCAGGCAGGCGCCGAGGTACTCCTCGACGTTGTATACGGGGACGACGACGGTGAGGCGGGGTGTCATGCGCTGCGCACGTTCCTTCCGGCGGACGACAGGGGCCTTTGCGTGCACAACCGGTGCCGTCGCGCCCGGTCACCGGTCCTGGGCCATCTGAGTGATCACCCGTCGGTCCCCGCGCCGGGCGACGCGGGGACCGGGTGTCACGGGCGCGCGGCGCGGGCGCGGCGGGTCACGGCTTCACCGCGATCCGCCCCTCGTCCATCCGCAGCAGGAGCAGCCGCTCCCCGGTCCGCTCCAGGAACTCGTCGACGGCCTGGCGCGAGCCCTGCCAGTAGCCGTAGTCGTCGATGAGCAGGACGCCGCCGGGGACCAGCCGGTCGTAGAGGTGGTCGAGTTCGTGCTTGGTGGAGGCGTACCAGTCGGTGTCGAGCCGCAGGATCGCGATCTGCTCCGGCGCCCGGTCCGGCACGGTCTCCTCGACCTTGCCCCGGACGTAGTGGACCCGCTCGGCCGGGTACGGCACCTGCGCGAAGCCGGATCGCACGTCGTCGAGGGTGGCGTACGCCCAGATCGCGCTCTCCTTGCCGTGCCGGGCGAGGAGGTCGGCGGCGGGCGTCCCGTCGCGCCGCAGGTCCTCGTCGGTCGGCGGGGTCATGCCGTCGAAGGTGTCGAAGAGGTACAGGTCGCGGTCGGTGGTCCCGCAGCCGAGCAGCGTCTTCGCGCAGGCCTGCATGGAGCCGCCGCGCCACACCCCGCACTCGACGACGGCGCCGGGGATGCCGTGCCGGACGACGTGCCGGGTGGCGAGGATGAACGCGTTGAGCCGCTCGGGGGAGGTCATGGTCCACGGCTTGACCGCGCGGATCGTCTCCTTGGCCTCGTCGTCGTAGTCGACGGGCAGGTGTACTTCCCTGTCCTTCTTCGGGGCGGGCGGGGGCGGTGGCGTGGGGGGCGCGGGCGGCTCGGGGGCCTGCTGCGCCCCGGCGCGCGGGGCGGGCACCCGCGGCCGGGTCAACTGGTATCCGGTCAGGGTCCGGAGGGCGTCGTTGACAGCTTTCTTCCATGCCATGCAGCGGGACACTACGCCCAAATCCCCCACCCTGTCACGCACTGTCAACTGACCGTCACGTTACGTGCTTTGGCTCCGGCTCCACCAGCGCCGGGCGGGTTCCTCGACGTAGGTGTACGCGGCCCAGGAGAGGGCGACCGTGACGCAGGCGACGCCGAGCAGCGTGAACACGGACAGGTCGGAGGGGTGGGCGCGGTCCCAGTGGTCGAGGATCAGCCGGTTCACGGTCTGGTGCAGCAGGTAGAAGGCGTACGACCAGGCGCCGAGCCGCACCATGAGCGGCGTGCAGAGCCAGCCGCGCCGGCCGGCGCGTTCGCGCTGGACGTAGGCGACGATGACGAGCGCGGAGAAGAGGGCAACCAACGGGCGGACAGTCCAGGCGAGTTGGTCGGCGACGGGGCCGGGGCACCAGGTGGCGCGGTGCACGTACACCACCGTGTAGGCGGCGAAGAGCGCCGCGAGGACGCCGGGGCGCAGCGGGAGGCGCAGGCCGCGGCCGACGGCGAGCGCGAGGGTGAGGCCGAGGGCGAACTCGGGCAGCCGGGTCACCGGGAGCCGCATCAGCCATTCGCGGTGGAACGGGGAAAGATGGGCGGCGGCCCACCAGTTGACGGCCCACATCGCGACGAGCCCGGACCCGCTGAGGGCGAGCAGGGTCCGGGTCCGCAGCCGGTAGGCGCCGCGGATGGCGAAGGGGAACAGCAGGTAGAAGAAGGCCTCGACGCTGAGTGTCCACGACACGCCGTTGCCGGGGAACATCGGGACGACGCCGGGGAACCAGGTCTGCACGAGCAGCAAGGACGCCAGGAAGCTCGGCAGGTCGAACGGCACGCCGCCCCACACGTGGAACACCCAGATGCAGGGCACGGTCGCGGCGAGGTGCAGCGGCAGGACGCGGCCCGCCCGGCGCCGGTAGAACTCCGTGGTGCCGCTGCCCGCGCGGTGGCCCCAGGCGAGCAGGAAGCCGGAGAGGACGAAGAAGAACCCGACGCCGTTGACGCCCATCGTGGAGTAGGGGAACAGCACGGGCGCGTGCGCGACGCCGCCGGCGGGGCTCGCGCCGGTGAAGTGGTGCGTGAACACGGCGAACGCGGCGAGGAAGCGCAGCCCGGTGAGCGAGTCGAGCCGCCCGGAGCGACCCGCGCGCACGCGCCGCCGCAGCGGCGGCTGAGCGGGAACGAGCAGGGCGGTCACAGCTGAACCTCCCGGGGGATGGACGCGCTGCCCCAGGTGACCGGGACGACGGGCGCCGGCGGCTGCAAACGGGCGAGCGGGATCGGGCGGGTCTCGCCGCGCGGATCTCCCTCGTACGGCGCGTCCCAGGCGACCGGGACCACGGGTGCGGGCGGGGTCAGGGGGGCGAGGGGGATGGGGCGGGTCTCGCCGCGCGAGGCGTCCTGGGGCGGGGGCGGGGCCGGCCGGGACGCCGGGGTGGGAGGTGTGAGGCGGGGTGGGAGCAGGCGGGGGCCGCAGGCGCCGAGGTGGCCGCGTTCGTGCTGCTTGGCGCGGTTCATCCGGTCGAGGCGGGGCTCGGCCCACGCGCGGACGGCGGCGACACGGCGGGCGCCGCCGGGGACGGCGGCGGCGCGGACGTAGTCGCCGCCGCCGTCCTCCTCCCGGTACAGCGGCACGTACCCGGCGGCGGTGAGGCGGGCGTCGGTGAGCCCGGACTTCGCGGGCCACGCGCCGTGCGTGTGCACCAGTTCGGGGCGGACCGCGCTCAGCACGTACCGCGCGAGGCCGTCCTTGTCGTGGGCGGCGTAGGCGTCGGCGATCCTGCGGTCGGTCAGGCCGGCGATGTCCACGACCCGCAGCCGGCTGGTGAGCAGCGTGCCGCCCAGGTCGGGCAGGGCGACGGTGGCGCCGGGGCGCAGGCCGAGCCGGTCGGCGTACGTGTCGAAGGTGCGGCCGTAGCGGTCGGCGACCCAGCACATGGAGAGCGTCGGCTCGTGCCGGAACCCCGCGCCGCGCGCCTCCTGTCCGGCGAGGGAGAGCGCGAGGCCGCCCGCGAGCGCGCAGCCGAGCAGCGCCCGGGCCCGCGGCCGCGCCTCGGCGGCCACGACGGTGACGGCGAGCGCGGCGAGGGCCGAACCGAGCACCCACACCGGGGTGGCGAACCGGTACAGCGGCATCCAGTCCCGGGCGAGCGCGCCGTACGCGAGCAGGGTCAGGGCGAGCGGCACGCAGAGCCCGGCGGTCACCCGGCGCGCGGGTCCTGGCCGCCCGAGGACGAGTCCGGCGCAGGCCGCGCAGACGAGGACCAGCGCCCACCCGGCGTACCCGAGCAGCTCGCCCGCCTTCGCCACCTCGGCCAGGTCCGGCGGCCGCTGGGACTTGGCGACGGCCGTGTTGGGCACCCAGCGCCCGAACGCGGCGCGGCGCCACAGCAGGAAGGCCCCGTACCCGGTGGCGAACACCGCGCAGCTGAGCACCGCGGCCCGCAGGGCGCCTTGGCGGCGCGCGAGCAGCACGGTGAGGGGGTAGGCGGCGGCGAGCACGGCGCCGTCGGGGCGGGTGAGCGCGGCCGCCAGGGCGAGGGCGGCGGCGCCGCACGCGAGGCCGGGCCCGCCGGCGCCCCGGCCGGTCAGGGCGCGGACGAGAAGCAGGGCGAGGGCCGCGGCGAGCAGCCCGTACAGGGAGTTCTCCAGACCGGAGAAGCACCAGACGACGTAGGACTCGTTCGCGGCGAGCAGCCCGCCCGTGCCGAGCACGACGAGCCAGGCGCGCCCCGGCGCCGCCACCCGGGCGGCTCCCGCGACGCAGGCCAGCGTGGCCGCGACGCAGGCGAGGGCGAGGGCCTTGGGGAACAGGGCGAGGTCGCTCACCCCGAACCAGGCGCCGTGGTCGAAGAGGCCGAGGACCCGCCCGGCGAGCAGCAGCACGAGCCACGCCGGGTTCGAGTACCCCTCGACGGGCGGGGCCCCGGCCTGCTGCACCGGGCCGAGCCCCTCCCCGACGCTGCGGACGTAGGCGAAGGTGACCGCCGCGTCGTCGACGATCCACTGGCCGAGCGCGGCGGCGCGGACGGCGACGAGGGCGGTGCCGCCGAGGACCGCGAGGGGCAGGGCCCAGCGGGGGGCCGGGGCGCCGGGCGGCGCGCCCGGACGGCGGGCGCCGGGGACGGCCGGGCGGGTCAGGGCAGGGGGGCGGGCGAGGATCTTCATTGAGTGCCCAACCCCCGCGGCCCCGCGGGGTCACTCGTACTGGCCCACCCGGGTGACGCGCCCTGCCCCGTGCGGCGGTACTACTCGATGACGAGGTCGACGTCGATGTTGCCGCGGGTGGCGTTCGAGTACGGGCAGACCTGGTGGGCCTGGTCGACCAGCTTGCGGCCGGTCTCCGCGTCGACGGAGTCGGGCAGCTCGACGCGGAGCACGACCGCGAGGCCGAAGCCCTCGCCCTGCTTGCCGATGGAGACCTCCGCGGTGACGGCCGCGTCGGCGACGTCGACCTTGGCGGCGCGGCCGACGAGCCCGAGCGCGCTGCCGAAGCAGGCCGCGTACCCGGCGGCGAAGAGCTGCTCCGGGTTCGAGCCCTGCCCGTTGCCGCCCATGGTGGTGGGGATGCCGAGCTGGAGGTCGATCACGCCGTCGGAGGAGACGGCGCGCCCGTCGCGGCCGTGGGTGGCGGTGGCGACGGCGGTGTAGAGGGCGTCCATGAGGGGCTCCTTCGCGAGAACGGTCCGTACGGAGACAAGTAGAGCACGCAATTCAATTGCGCACAACTAAATGACGCCTTCGGCTACCCTGGAGCCATGACCAGCCCCCGCCCCGCCGAGGACCTCCTCCGGCTCGACCGGCAGATCTGCTTCTCGCTGAACGCGGCCTCGCGCGCGTTCGGCGGCCTCTACCGCGTCCTCCTCAAGGACCTCGGGCTCACCTACCCCCAGTACCTGGTCATGCTGGCCCTGTGGGAGGAGCCGGCGGGCGCGGCGCTCCCGGTCAAGCGGCTCGGCGAGCGGCTGCGCCTGGACTCCGGGACACTCTCACCCCTGCTCAAGCGCCTGGAGGCGAACGGGTTCGTGCGGCGCGAGCGCAGCGCGCGTGACGAGCGGTCGGTGCTCGTGACGCCGACCGAGGCGGGCGTCGCCCTCAAGGAGCGCGCCGCGGAGGTCCCGCGCGGCATCGCCCGCGCGACCGGTTTCGACCTGGCGGAGATCGAGGAGCTGCGCGAGCGCCTGAACCGTCTGACGGAGGCTCTGGACGCGGCGACGCCCGGCTGAGCCCGGAGCACCGTCATGGGACATACTCTCCCATTTCGTGACAATCGATACGCGAGACCACCCCGCCGTCCTCGATCCGTCCCCGGCCGTCCGCGCCCGGCCGGCCCGCCTCGCCCTCCCCGCCTGCTGGCTGCTCACCCGCGCCGCGATGCTCCTGCTGCTGCTCCAGGACGCGGCGCACCCGCTCGGGGTCGGCGGCGTCGGCAACGAGGTCCACGGCCTGTACGCGCGCTGGAGCGCCACCCTGGCCCAGGGCACGTTCCCCACCGGCGACCCGCTCTGGCAGTACCCGCCGGGCGCGGGCCCGCTGCTCCTCGCACCCAGCGTGCTGCCGGGCCTCACCTACTTCCAGGCGTTCGTCACCCTCACGCTCGCCGCGGACGCCCTGGTCGGCTACGCGCTGGCGCGCGGCGGCCGCGAGCCGGCAGGCGCCTGGCTGTGGACGGCGGGGCTGCCGCTCCTGCTCCACATCCCGCTCGCCCGCTACGACGTCGAGGTCACCGCCCTCGCCGTGCTGGCGCTGCTGACCCTGCACCGCTCCCCCCGCCTCACCGGCACTCTCGCGGCGCTCGGCGCCCTGGTGAAGGTGTGGCCCGCGCTCACCTTGCTCGGTATCGAGCGGGGACGCACGACGCGCCAGGCGTGGGGCGCGGCGCTCACCGCCGCGGCCGCCATGCTGCTGGTCCTGGCGCTGGCGTTCCGTTCGCCGCTGTCGTTCCTGAGCGGGCAGGGTGGGCGCGGGGTGCAGATCGAGTCGCTCGGCGGGACGGCGCTCGCGCTCGCCCGCCGCGCCGGCTGGCGGGGCCGGGTCCGCTACCGGTACGGGGCGATGGAGTACGTCGGACCGCACGTCGGACTCGTCGCGGGGGTCGCGGTCGCGCTGACCGCCGCGGCCTTCGTCGGGCTGCTGTGGTGGCGGCTGCGGGCCCGGCGCCACACCACGGCGACGCCGTTCGACGCCGCGCTCTGCGCCGTCCTGCTCTTCACCGTCACCAGCCGCGTGATCAGCCCGCAGTACCTGGTGTGGCTGCTCGGCCTCGCCGCGGTCTGCCTCACCTCCCGGCACACCACGCAGCGCCCGGTCGCGCTGCTCGTCCTCGCGGCGGCGGGCGTGAGCGCCCTGGCCTATCCGGTGCTGTACGCGGACGTGATGGCCGGGACATGGACGGGCGTCGCGGTGATGGTGGTGCGCAACGCGCTGTTGCTGGGCGCGGCGCTGCTGTCGTTCCGCTCGCTCTGGCGGGCCACCGTGCCGGCCGGACCGGCCATCGACATCGCCTGAGCCGCCGCCTTAATGGGACAATCACCTTAAAGCTCTACAATTCACCCCGTGAACTCCGCGAACCCCGTGAACTCCGCGAACCCCGCACCCCTCCCCGACCCTCCGGACCCGACCGTCACGGTGGTCGTCATCGGGTACGACGACGCCGCCCATGTCACCGACGCGGTGCGCTCGGCGCTCGCCCAGGGGCCCGCCGTGCGCGAGGTGCTCGCGGTCGACGACTGCTCCACGGACGGCAGCGCGGAGCTGCTCGACGCGCTCGCCGCCGGGGAGCCCCGGCTGCACGTGGTGCGCCGCGAGGTCAACAGCGGCGGCTGCGGCACGCCCCGCAACGACGGGATCGACCGCGCCTCGTCCTCGTACGTGATGTTCCTCGACAGCGACGACGTGCTGCCGCCGGGCGCGGTGGACGCGCTGCTCGCCGCGGCCGGGCGGCACGGCGCGCAGGTCACCGCGGGGCTGTGTGTGCGCCGCGAACTCCCCTCCGGCCGCGAGGTGCCCTGGCGGCCCGAGCTGTACGCGCGGCCCGCCCTCGTCACCCGCCCCGAGCGCCGCCCCCGCCTGGTGACCGACACCCTCTGCGTCAACAAGCTGTACCGCACGGACTTCCTGCGCGAGCACGCCGTCCGCTTCCCCGACGGCCGGTTCGTCTACGAGGACTTCGTCTTCACGGCCCGGGTGCTCGCCGCCGCCCCGCGCATGGCCCTGATCCCCGACCGGGTCTACGTGTGGCACGTCCGCCGGGCCGCGCAGAAGCTCTCCCTCTCCCTGGACCGGGCCGGCATCGACAACTGGCAGGCCCGCCTCGACGCCCACCGCCAGTCCGTCGCACTCCTCCTGGACGCCTCGCAGAAACGACTCGCCCGGGCCGCCCGCACCTCCTTCCTCGACCACTCCGTGCGGATGTACGCGCGCGAACTCGACCTGCGCTCCCCCGAGTACCGCGCCGAGTGGTGGACCCGCACCCGCGCCTACCTGGAGACCTTCGACACCGCCGACTTCGAGGCGGCGCCCGCGCCCGGCCGGGTCGTCGGCCGCCTCGTCCTCGCCTCGCCGGCCCCCCGCGACCTGGCCCGCGTCAAGGAGGTCGCCGCCCGCCCGGCCCGGCTGCTGCCCCCGTACGCCCGCGCCCCCGACGGCACCCCCGTCTGGTCGGCCGACCTCCCCCAGGTCTCCCTGGAGCACCTGTTGCACCGCCCGATGCGGAAGCTGCCGGTGACCGTCGACGGCGAGCTGGTCCCCCGCGCCCGGGGCACCCGGCTCACGCTGCTGCTGCACGAGCTGTACGGGCGGGTCGCCGAGGCGGGCCCGCGCACGGTCGACGTGGAGCTGGTGGACCGGCGCCGCGGCACGGTGCTGCAACGGCGCGCGGCGACGTTCACGGCGCGGTCCGGGGACGGTGGGCAGGACGGCAGCTGGGTGGCGAGCGCCGTGCTCGACCTGTCGGCGCTCGGCCGTCCCGGCACCTGCGACATCCGCCTGCGCCTGCACTTCGCCGACGGCGGCCACCGCGACGCCACCCCGCACGCCGTCCGCCGGCCGGGCCTGCTGCGCCGCGTCGCCGTACCGAGCCGACGCCACGGGGTGCTGCTCGCCCAGCCCTACGCCACCCACTCCGGGGCCCTCGCGCTGCGCACGGCGGCGGGGCCACGCGGGGTGGTGTCGGTGCTGCGGCGCCGGGCGGCCCGGCTGTTTCACTGAGTTCCCGCTCACCGACACGGAGGGGTAAGCGCCCACATGACCACCAGCGGCACCGACACCGGCACCGACACCGAGCCCGACAAGACCTGGCTGATCACCGGCGGCGCCGGCTACATCGGCGCGCACGTGGTGCGGGCGCTGCGCGCCGCGGGCGAGCGCGCCGTCGTCTACGACGACCTGTCCACGGGCCTGGCCGAGCGCGTGCCGTCCGACGTGCCCCTGGTCACCGGCTCGACCCTGGACCGCGCGCTCCTGGACCGGACGCTCGCCGGGCACACGGTCACCGGCGTCATCCATCTCGCGGCGAAGAAGCAGGTGGCCGAGTCGGTGGAGCGGCCGCTGCACTACTACCGCGAGAACGTGGAGGGCCTGCGGGTCCTGCTGGAGGCGGTCACCGCGGCCGGGGTCCGCTCCTTCGTCTTCTCCTCCTCGGCGGCGGTCTACGGCACGCCGGACGTCGACCTGGTCACCGAGGACACCCCCTGCGTGCCGATGAGCCCGTACGGCGAGACGAAGCTGGCGGGCGAGTGGCTGGTCCGGGCGACGGGCCGCGCCACGGGTCTGGCGACGGCGTCCCTGCGCTACTTCAACGTGGCCGGGGCGGCCGCCCCCGAACTCGCCGACACCGGCGTCTTCAACATCGTCCCGATGGTCTTCGAACGGCTGACGGCGGGCGAGGCGCCGCGCGTCTTCGGCGACGACTATCCGACGCCGGACGGGACGTGCGTACGCGACTACATCCACGTCGCCGACCTGGCCGAGGCGCACGTGGCCGCCGCGCACCGGCTGGCCGGCGCGGCTCCCGGCACGGACCTCACCCTCAACATCGGCCGGGGCGAGGGCGTCTCGGTCCGCGAACTCATCACCCTCATCACCGAGGTGACCGGCCACGACCGCACCCCCCTCACCACGCCCCGCCGCCCCGGCGACCCGGCCCGGGTGGTGGCGTCGGCGAGCCGGATCGAACGGGAGCTGGGGTGGACGGCGCGACGGGACGTACGCGAGATGATCACCTCGGCCTGGACAGGCTGGCCCCACAAATAAGCCCAGCCCCTCCGGCGATTGAGGAGCGGGGTCCGGGGCGGAGCCCCGCGGCCCGAGCCGGGGCGGGCCCGCCGCGAATTCACCCCGCCGCCCGGACCCTCCGCACCAGCTGCCCGACCTCCCCGGACAACCCCACTCCCACCGCAAGCGCCAGCGTCACCGCCGCCACGTTGACCAGCCCCCCGACCCCCACCGTGGTCCGCCCAGAAGCCAGCGCCCCCAGCGAAGCGTAAAGCGCCCCACCCGGCAGCAGCGGCGCGATCCCCGGCACGACCAGCGGCAACGCGGACTCCCGCCGCCGCTGCGCCACGATGTGCCCGGCCCCGCCGACCACCGCCGCCACCAGCCCCGTACCGAGCAGCGAGGAGAACCCCAGCACCTCGAACTCCACCGACACCACGAACCCCCCGAGCCCGAGCGCCGCGGCAGGCAGCCAGTCTCGCCGCGGGGACCGCGCCCGCGCCGCGACTGCCACCGCGAAGACGACGGCGCCCACACCCGGGGCGCCCAGATGTTCGGAGCGCCGCACGGACGGCACGATCGGCACGCCGAGCCCGACGAGCTGCCCGGCGCCGAGCACCGCCACCACCCCGGTGACGACGGCGGCGAAGACGAGCAGCGCGTCGAAGAGCCGCCCGAGCGCGGTCAGATAGTGCCCGGCCAGGGCATCTTGCACGGCGCTCACGAAGGTCACGGTGGGCAGCAGCCCGAGCACCCCGGCGACGACGACGGCCTGCACGGCGGAGGGTGGCGCGTACCGGCTGACGAGCAGGGCCAGCGCCGCGGCCGGCATCGAGGCGACGGCGTACCGGTAGAAGGCGGGTACGCCGTTGCGCCCGAGCCAGCCGCTCAGCAGCGACCCGAGCACCCCGGCCACGAACGAGCAGAGCGAGGTGAGCGGCCCGCCGCCGAAGACGGGGCCACCGCCCGCCGCGACGAGCCCGGTCTGCACCGGCACCCGCCACCGGGCCCACCGCCGGCTCCCCGGAGGCGCGGGCGCGTCGAGGATCCGCGCGGCGTCGGCGCGGGCCTCGTCGAGCGACAGGCCGTGCCCGCTGATCCGGTCGACCAGGGCGTGCAGGTGCCCGAGGGCGCGGAAGTCGGTGGCGTGCTTGCGGGTCAGCCGGGTCGCGTGCAGGGGGGTCAACTCGCCTGGCGCGTACGCCGACAGGGACACGGCCCCGAGCGTGACGCTGGGCTCGCAGTAGCTCAGCCCGTACGTCTCGGCGGTGACCAGCATCCCGGCTACGGCTTCCTCGGCGGAGGCCCCGTACGACAGGAACGCCTCCCCGACCCGGACCGCCAGATCGACGACCCGCGCCCCGTACGCCTGGATGTCCGCGCGCCCGTCGTCATGCAGCAGCTCCCCGGCATACCCGTAACTGCTGATGGGTTCGAGCCCCCGCAGACGCGGCAGCGCCCGGTTCAGCCACGGGTCGGGACGTGGAGCGGCGGTGTGGTTCCTCACGGACATACAGATGGAGCGTAACGGACATAACGCCCATACGGACCAGTAACTCCGGGCTGCCTCCCGGCTCAGACGCTCCGCGCGTGCGCGAGGAACGCCGTCCACGCGGGTGCGGCCGTGGTGAACGTCGGCCCCTGGGGTCCGAGCTTCGAGTCACGGATGTGGATGCGCTCGGGGGTACGGGCGGCTTCGAGGCAGTTGCCGCCCTGGTCGTCGCTGTAGCTGGACTTGAACCACGTCAAGCGCGCGTTCACAGTTCTGCCGCCACCTTCCTGATGAACCCGGCCGAATCCTCGGGGCTGAGGGCATGCATGCGGATCATGTCATGGGCCCTGGTGAGGTCGCTGACCTTGTCCGGACCGGCGTACAGAACACTGGTTTCCGGCCCTTCGACGTACGCGTATCGCTCGTGGTCGCCCGTCTCCAGCAGCACGACGGACCCCCGCAGCGCAACACCGCACGCCTTTCCGAACGGCAGAACCTGGACCGACACGTTCCGCGACTCACCGAACTCCAGCACCTGTTGGAACTGGCGCCGCATCACCGCCCGATCCCCGACCACCGTACGCAGCACCGCCTCGTACAGCACGAAGCTGAACGTGACGACCTTTCGTTCGGTGAGCGCCTGCTGGCGCTTGAGGCGGCCCGCCACCCGCTCCTCGACGGTCTCGTCGTCGAGCGGCGGGCAACTGTCGCTGATCAACGCGTGCGCGTACTGCGGCGTCTGCAACAGTCCCGGGATGAGGAGCGGCTCGTACGAGCTGAACGCGATGGCGTCCCTCTCCAGGGTCAGGAACTCCTGCGACCGCTCCGGGTGCGCCTCCGGCTTCAGATACTCCTGCGCGGCGACGATCTTCCCGCCCGCGCCGCACAGTTGGTCCGCGACCTGGAGGAGCCGAAGCGTGGGCCTGCGCCGCCCGTTCTCCATGGACTTCACGTACTCGTGCCCGTAACCGGCCTCGTCGGCCAGCGCCTCCCGCGTCACCCCCGCCTCCGTACGCCACAGCTTCAGCTGGCTGCCGCAGTACCGCCACGCGGGGTTGGACTCCGTCGACGTGGCCACACGCACCTCCGGGTTCACGACAGGTACAACTACCCGCTGTACCCGCGCCGTTACTCCTGAGGTTACCCGGGAGACGGAACGCTGGCGGCATGCAGAGAACAGGCCGCCCCGGGCCGGCCCTCCCCCAGGACATCGAATGGCGGCTGCCCCGGCACGCCCGCAGCGTCGGCCGCGTACGGGAGCTCTTCCGGGAACAGGCCGCGTCCTGGGCGCTCCCCGACGACGTCACGGACACCGCCGAGCTGCTGCTGAGCGAGCTGACGACGAACGCGTACCGGCATGCGAAGGCCCCGGCGGGGCGGGAGATCTGGGCGCGCGCCGTGTTGACGGGGGAGGCGGACCGCTCGCTGCGGCTGCTCGTCACCGACGCCGGTGAACCCTTCGCCGGGGCCGCGCCCGAGGCCCCCGCGCCGGACGCCGAGTCGGGGCGCGGCCTGGTACTCGTCGAGGCGCTGGCCGACGCCTGGGGGTCCGGACCCCGGCCGCGCGGACCCGGCAAGACGGTGTGGTGCGAACTCCGCCTGGGCCAGGGCTGAAGCTCAGACCAGGCGGCGGGCCGTCGCCCAGCGGGTCAGTTCGTGGCGGTTGGAGAGCTGGAGCTTGCGCAGCACCGCCGAGACGTGGGACTCGACCGTCTTCACCGAGATGAAGAGCTGCTTGGCGATCTCCTTGTACGCGTAACCGCGCGCGATGAGCCGCAGCACCTCCCGCTCGCGCTGCGTGAGGCGGTCGAGGTCCTCGTCGACCGGGGGCGCGTCGGTGGACGCGAAGGCGTCCAGGACGAAGCCCGCCAGGCGCGGCGAGAAGACCGCATCGCCCTCCTGGACCCGGAAGACGGAGTTCACGAGGTCCGTGCCGGTGATCGTCTTGGTGACGTAGCCGCGCGCGCCGCCGCGGATCACGCCGATGACGTCCTCCGCCGCGTCCGACACGGACAGGGCGAGGAAGCGGACCGGCCGCTCGGTGTCCGCCATCATCGCGGCGCTGCGGCGCAGCACCTCGACCCCGCCGCCGCCGGGCAGGTGCACGTCCAGCAGGACCACCTCGGGGCGCGTCGCCGTGATCACCGTGACCGCCTGGTCGACGTCGGCCGCCTCGCCGACCACCTCGACGCCCGTCGTCTCCGTGCGGCCGATCTCCGCCTGGACGCCCGTGCGGAACATGCGGTGGTCGTCGACCAGGACCACCCGCACATGCCGCCCCGGGCCGGTCTCCTCGATCGGTTCCGTCATGACGTCCTCTCCGCCCTCTTCATGGTCAGTTCGACCTCCGTGCCGCCGTCCGGCACCGCCCGCAGCCGGGCCGTCCCGCCGTTGCGCTCCATCCGGCCGATGATCGATTCTCTTACGCCCATGCGGTCGGCGGGGATGGAGTCGAGGTCGAAGCCGGGCCCCCGGTCCCGTACGGACACGAAAACCTCGCCGCCCGCCCCTCCCGCCCCTCCCTCGATTTCCGCGAAGACCTGGACCGCCCCGCCCTCGCCACCGTACTTGGCCGCGTTCACCATCGCTTCCCTCGCGGCCTGCATCTGTGCGCGCAGGCCGTCGTCGAGCGGGCAGTCGCCGACGACCACGACCTCCAGGGGGACGCCGTGCTTGTCCTCGACCTCGGCCGCGTGCCGCTTGACCGCCTCCGCGACCGTCTCCGGCTCCTGCGGGTTCTCGGCGGCGGCCGGTTTGTAGAGCCAGGCCCGCAGGTCGCGTTCCTGGGCGCGGGCCAGGCGGCGCACCTCGGACGGGCTCTCCGCGTTGCGCTGGATCAGGGTCAGGGTGTGCAGGACCGAGTCGTGAACGTGGGCCGCCACCTCGGCCCGCTCCTGGGCGCGGATGCGCATCAGGCGTTCCTCGGACAGGTCCTGGGTCATGCGGATCAGGTAGGGGCCGGCGAGGAGCGCGATGCCGACCAGGACCGCGAGGGCCGCCTGGAGGATCGAGCCGAGGTGCTCGGTGGCGCCCTGCGTGACGAAGATGCCCGTGACCCCCGCGCCGACGAGGACGACGCCGGCCGCGGCGCGGGCCAGGTGCAGGGTGCGCCTGCGGCGGCCGACCTCGGCCCAGCGGGCCCGGCGCGCGTTGTCCGCCTGGCGCCAGACCAGGGCGACGCCCGCGCCGACGAGGACCGCCGGGACCAGGTACGCCTTGGTGTTCCCGGTGAGCTGCACGTTCTGCACGAAGATCATCGCGACGACGACCATGAGCAGCAGTGCGAGGATCTGGCCCTTGTCGGGGCGGCGCGCGACCAGTCTGCGGCGCCCGTCGGGGGCCGTCTCGGTGGCGAGCACGCCCGGCCGGCCGGCGCCGACGCCGCCGACGCCCAGCGGGACGAAGAACCAGAAGGCGGCGTAGAGCAGCGCGCCCAAACCGTCCGCCATGAACAGGCCGGCGAAGACCAGCCGCACCCAGACGACCGGCAGCCCGAGGTGGCCGGCCAGGCCGCGCGCGACACCGCCGAGCCAGCGGCCGTCGCTGGAGCGGTAGAGCTTGCGCGGCGGCCGCGGCTCCCGGGGTGCCTCGCTGCCGGCACGGGTGGCGGTCGCTGCTTCCTGCATGCCACCGATCGTCACACGCCCGGCCGGGCCCCGGCATCAGGGTCGGCCCCGGAGACGCCCCTGATCCCGGGGCCGGGGCGCGTCTCAGGGGCGATCTCAGGGTCCGTCCAGGGTCGCCCCCGCTCCCGCGGACGGCGCGGGCCGGTCACCATGGACGTATGACGGAGCACGCCCCGCACGACGCGGAACCCGCCGCGGCCCCGGCCGCCGCGCCGCAGCCGCCCGACCCGCCGCGCCGCTTCCGCCGGGACCGGCGGCACAAGTCGCTGGGCGGGGTCTGCGCGGGGCTCGGCCGGCACTGCGACATGGACCCGGTGATCTTCCGGATCGGGCTCGCCGTCCTCGCCGTGACCGGTGGCCTCGGCCTCATCTTCTACGGCTTCGCATGGCTGTTCGTGCCCTATGACGACGAGGACGAGAACGACTTCCGCAAGCTCCTGACCGGCCGCGTCGACGGCCCCGGGCTCGCCGCCATCATCACCGCGCTGGTCGGCTGCGGCGTCTTCCTGTCGATGCTGAACAACGGCGGGGCGCTCACCTTCGCCGCCGTCCTCGCCCTGCTGCTCGCCGGCACCGGCTACTGGTCGCGGGCGCGCGGCACCGCCGACCCCGACCCGGTCACGGCACAGGCCGCCGCCGACGCCCCGCCCGAGGCGCAGGCGCCGCCGGTCTCCCCGGCGCCGTCGTGGTGGCGGGACCCGATCGTGAAGGACGGTACGTACGTCGGCGGCACCGGGTACTTCTGGGGCCCGGCCGGCAGCGAGGACGCCGGGCCCGCGCGGGCCGCGCGGAGCGGGGCGGACGCCGGGCGGCGGGTGGGCCGAGCGGCACGGGCGCGCGGGCCCCGGGGCATCGGCGGGCGCACGTTCCTGGGGGCGCTCGTCGCGGGGACGGCGGCCACCGGGGCCTCCTGGGACTCCCGCACGTTCGGCGACAGCGTGCAGACCGGGCTCGCCTGTGCGCTCGGGGTCTTCGGGCTCGGCATCGCGGTCAGCGCGTTCCGGGGGCGGACCGGGGTGGGCTCCATCGTCCTCGCGGTGATCACGGCCGGGCTGCTGACCGCGTCCGCCGCGCTGCCCGCCTCCATCGGCACCGACTGGGTCCGTACGCGGTGGGCTCCGGCGGACGCGGCGGCGCTGCGGCCGCACTACGAACTCGGGTCGGGGGTCGGCACGTTGGATCTGTCCCGGGTGGATGTGGCGAAGGGCGCGACTTTGGCGACGCACCTGGAGGTGGGCGCGGGGCGGGCGAAGATCGTGCTGCCGCGCGGGGAGACGGTGCGGCTGCGGGTCGAGGTCGGGGTCGGGGACGTGCGGGTGACCGGTGACGAGTCGAAGGACGTGGATGTGCGGCCGGATGTCGAGAGGGACGTCACGCTGAAGCCGGTGGCGGGCGGGGCGGGGGGCTCCTCCTCGGGCGGGGTGCTGGAACTCCACGTCGAGGTCGGTCTCGGGCAGGCGGAGGTGTCCCGTGCGGCGTGAGTTCTCTCCGGGGCGGTTTGTGGCGGGGCTGGTGCTCGTGGTGACGGCGGTCGTCTATTTCGGGGACGCGGGGGGAGTGTGGGAGGCGCCCTGGTTCGTGGGGATTCCCCTGGTGTGCGGGGGGTTGGGGGTTGCCGGGGCGGTCGGTACGGTGACCCAGATCGTGCGCCTGCGCCGCGCCTCGGCCACGCGCCGAACGCCTTGACGAACGGGCTCCCGCCCTGTGCGGCCCGGTTGTAGCGGATCACACAATTCCCCGCGCCCCTAAGGCCCCGTCGTCCACTCACCGCCCGGCGGGGGCTGCTCGCGCAGTTCCCCGCGCCCGTAGAAGGTCCGTCGTCCACCTACCGCCCGGTGGAGGGTTGCTCGCGCAGTTCCCCGCGCCCCCTAAGGCCCCGTCGTCCACTCACCGCCCGGCGGGGGCTGCTCGCGCAGTTCCCCGCGCCCGTAGAAGGTCCGTCGTCCACCTACCGCCCGGTGGAGGGTTGCTCGCGCAGTTCCCCGCGCCCCTTCAGGGCCCGTCTTTCGCCTGCCGCCCGGCGGGGGCTGCTCGCGCAGTTCCCCGCGCCCCTTCAGGGCCCGTCATTCAACTACCGCCCGGTGGGGGCTGATCGCGCAGTTCCTCGCGCCCCTTCAGGGCCCGTCTTTCGTCCTGCCGCTCGGTGGACGGTTGCTCGCGCCGTTCCCCGCGCCCCTGAGGGGGCTTGCGGCTTCGCCGCTGCCCCCAGGGGCCGATGAGATGGCGCACGCAGTGCGCATCTCAGGGGCGCGGGGAACTGCGCGAGAAGCCCCACCGGCCGGACAGCTGACCAACTACCCAGGGGCGCGGGGAACTGCGCAAGACGACCCAGCGACCCGCGGGCGAAAGGGCACCCGTTCAAGATCCGCCGCACAACCATTCACCCCCGTCAGCCATCTACCTCCCCGTACAAACACCCAACCGCCCCCCCAAGAACGAACCGCTACGCCCAGGAGCCCCAGCCGAGCTGGACACCCCGCTGCCCGGGCGGCAGCCCATGCCGCCGAGTACGAGGAAAGCCATGTCCCAGCCCCGAGTCACCGTGATCGTCCCCGCCTACAACGCCCTGCCCGAACTGACCGAATGCATCACGTCGGTGATGGAGCAGACCCTCGGCCAGGACCAGCTGGAGATCATCGCGGTCGACGACGGCTCCACGGACGGCACCGGCAAGGAGCTGGACCGCCTGGCCGCCCTCTGCCCCGCCCTGCACGTCATCCACCAGGAGAACTCGGGCACCGCCGCCGTCCCCCGCAACGTCGCCCTGGACCGCGCCCGCGGCGACTACGTCTTCTTCCTCGACTCCGACGACTACCTGGGCCCCGACGCGCTGCGCCGCATGGTGGCCATGGCCGACGAGAACCGCACCGACATCGTGCTCGGCAAAATGGTCTCGGTGGGCGGCCGTCCCGTGCCCACCGCGGTCTTCCGGAGCAACAAGCCGCGTACGGACATCTTCTCCTCGGCCGCGTACCGGACCCTCGGGTGCTGGAAGCTCTTCCGCCGCTCGCTGATCGACCGCCTGGAGCTGCGCTTCCCGCCGTTGCGCAACACCGAGGACAAGCCGTTCACCGCCACCGCGTACCTGAACGCGGACGGCGTCTCCGTCGTCGCGGACTACGACTGCTACTACCACCGCGACCGCGAGAACGGCAACAACCTCACCCGCACCGCGCAGAGCCTGAGCGACCGCATGCAGGGCACCCGGATGTGCTTCGAGACGGTGGCCCGCCACCTCGGGCCGGGCCCGCGCCGCGACCAGATCATGCGGCGGCACGTCGAGTGGGAGCTGTGCGGCCCGGTGTGGTGGCTGCTGCTGCGCGAGAGCGAGGAGTCCATCCGCGAGCGCATCTACCCGGAGCTGCGCGCCTGGGTGGTGAACTGGGTCACCGACGCGATCATCGAGCGGCTCGAACCGCGCGACCGGCTGCTCCTGCACCTGCTGCGCGCCGACCGGTTCGCGCAGGTGCTGACGGTCGTCCGCGACGCCAAGAAGGACGCCGGACGCGGGCACGTCATCGACGCGGGACGGGCCTACTGGAACCACCCCCTCTTCCGTGACGCGGCGGTGGGCGTGCCCGACAGTGCGTTCGACGTCACCGACCGGCTCCCGGTGCACCAGCGGACCGACGCGGTGCGGTGGGACGAGGAGGGGGTGCTGCGCCTGACCGGCCGCGCCCACCTGGAGGACATCGCCCCCGAGGAGGCCACCACCGACCTGCTGCTGCGCTGCTACGACGCCGAGCACCCGGAGATCCGCGTCCCCACCCGCGCGCGCCCCGGCACCGACGCCGGTTTCGCCGCCGACCTCGACCTGCGCACCGCCGCCGCCGGCGCCCCGCTGGGCCGCGGCCGGTGGAACGTCTTCCTCGACGTCCGCGCGCGGGGCGTGCGCCGCACGGTCCGGCTGGCGGCACCCGAAGCTCTGCGAAGCGCGGGCGGGCGGCCCCCGTACGAGGGGATCACCGTGCCGGACCGCGGCAGGCCCCTCACCCTGACCCCGTACGTGACCCCGTGGGGCAACCTCTCCCTCAACGCCGGCCAGGAGATCCCGCGCGACGACCCGCGCTACCGGGTGACCGGCATGGCCTGGCACCGCTCCCGCCCGGGCACGCTGACGGTCACCGGCACCACCGCGGACGAGGGCCCCGGCGGGCTGCGCCTGCGCGTCGAGAACAGTGCGGGCGAGCGCCGCGAGCTGCCGGTGGTGCCCGGCCGTGACGGCGGCACGTTCAGCGCGGAGCTGGCGGTACGGGGGCTGCGCCCGGGGCGCTGGACCGTCACCCTGGCCCCGCCCGGCGCCCCCTGCGTCGCCGTCCCCCGCCCCGCCGGGCTGGGCGCCGCGCACTGGTTGCGGTTCGCCCGCCCCTACGCCGCCCGCCCGGTCGCGGCCGCGTCCGAGACCACGCTGGTGGTGGAGGTCCGGCCGGTGGCGCTGGCCGGAGTGGCGCGGCGGAAGCTGGGTGAGGCCGTGCGCAGGATCCGCGGGTGACGCCGGTGAGGCGGGTGACGCGGTGATTCAGTGGTGGGGCCGGCGCCACCACGCGTCCACCGACCACACCGCCGCCCCGGCCAGCACCAGCGGCAGCCACGCCATCAAGTACGCCAGGTCGTTGCCGAGGTAGTAGGGCTCGGTCGCCCAGCTCACCGTCAGCCACAGGCTCAGCGAGATGAGCGCGCCGCCGAGCGCGGCGATCCGCGCCAGCACCCCGAGGAGCGTGCCGATCCCGACCGCCAGTTCACCGAGGGCGATCGCGTAGCCGAAGCCGGCCGGGGACTTCAGCGCCAGGTCGACGAGGCCGGGGAGCGCCGCCACGTCGCGCACGGAGCGCATCTGCTCCCCGATGGAGCCGGTCCCGCTCGCGTGGAGGAACGCGCTGTCGGTGAGCTTGTCCAGCCCCGCGTAGAGGAAGGTGACGCCGAGGAAGACGCGCAGCGGCACCAGGGCGTACCGCTGGAGTGTCTCCCGCCGGCCGCCGCCGTCGCCGTGGGCGTACCCGCCGTGCGGGTCCGTTCGCCTGCCGTGCGCCATCGCTGGTCCGCCCGTCTCTCGCGCCAGGTGCCTTACCCGACCATACGTACGACAGGCCGGGCGGGCTCACCCGCGGCACCGGCCGGCCGACGCCCGCGCTCAGTCGACGACGTCGATGGCGCAGCGGTTCGTCTCCACGCCCGCCGCGGTGATCACCTGGACCTCGACCCGGCCGGGTTCGACCTCCACCGGGACCGGCACGGTCAGCCGCGCGTCCGCCGGGTTGGTGAAGCCCCCGGGCACGGGGACGAGCGGTACGTGGACGTGGACGGTGCCGATGCGTACGGCGACCCGGGCCAGCTGATCGGCCGTGCCCGCGCCGGGCGGCACGAACCCGGCGCCGCGGATCTCGATGTCGTCGCCGGTGCGGATCGGCGCGTCCAGGTCACCGGCCTCGCGGGCCCGCACGACGGAGAGGACGACGGGCCTGCCGCCCTCCGCGTACTTGCCGCACAGGTACGTCGCCGCCGCCACCGCCACCAGGACGACGAGCCCCCAGGGCAGGTCGGGCAGCTGGCCGGGGCGGCGGGCGAGCCGGGTCGCGGCCCACACGAGCGCGGCCGCGCACACGGCGACGTACTGGGTGTCGGTGAAGCTGCCGCGTCCGGCGTCGTCGGTGAGCAGGTCGGCGGCGCGCGGCCGGGCCGCCTGCACCTTCTGGAGCCGCTGGGCGAGCACCCGCAGGCCGACCACCCTGCGGACCAGGACCGCGACCGCGCAGACCACGGCGAGAACCGTCAACAGGCCCGCACCGCGCGCGAGTCCGAGTCCGTCGACCAGCCGCTCGCGGGCGCCGGGCCCGGACGCGGCGGCCAGCTCTCCGGCGAGGACGAGCACCGCGTAGAAGGCGAACAGGACGACGCAGCCCGCGACCGCGCGTGAGGTCGACAGCCGGTTGTCCTCACCGGTCAGCGGGGCGAGGACGCCGCCGCGCGCACGGTGCAGGAACGCGGCGCCGCTGAGCAGCCCGGCCGTGACCACCGCGGCGACCAGGCCCGCCGTGCGCGCGGCGCTCCAGCCCGCGCCGATCGCGGTGAGCGCCTGGACCAGCAGCAGCGCGCCGACGCCGCCCCACGCCACGGCCAGGGTGCGCGGCCACAGGCCCGCGCGCCAGGCCGCACCCTCTTCCCGGCCGCGGTCGGACACCGCCCGCGCGGACTGGGTGAGTTCGTCGGAGATCCACTGGCGGGAGGCGCCCGCCGAGTGGGCGACGGCGGCCGGCAGCCCGTCGCCGGCGGCCAGCCCGTCCCGTTTGGCCAGGAACGCGGCCACGGCCCTGCGGTGCCCCTCGCGCGCGCCGTGCGGACAGCCGCCGCAGGTGCAGCCGCCCTCGTGCGTGCCCTGCCCGTGTCGCGCTTCCTGCATCGCCACCGCGACGCCCCCGCCCTCAGCCTCTGTGTGTGACCCGTCAACTTCGGTGCCCCGACAGCGAATTGTGCCCCACACGGCGCACGCTCCGGCGCACGGGCCCGGCCCCGCGGGGGTGAACAGCGCGTACTGGCGTTGACCGTCGTGTTGACGGCGCCGCGCGAGTCAGGCCGTGCCGCCGGTCCGGACGCGCGGTCCGTCCTCCTGCGCCAGCAGCTCCGGCTCGCGGCGCGTGATGTCCTGCCACAGGGACTGGTAGTTGATCCACGCGACGAGGTCGCCGCCGGTCCGCTCGCGGGTCGCCACCGCCTGGCGCCGGTCGATGAGGACGGGCCGTCCGGCCGCCCGCGCCGCGAGCTGGACCTGGCAGCAGCGTTCCAGGGCGATGAACCACCAGGCCGCCGCGTCCACCGAGTCCCCGACGGTCAGCAGGCCGTGGTTGCGCAGCACCAGCGCCTTGAACCCGCCGAGCGCGACGGCGATCCGCTTGCCCTCCCCCGCGTCGACGGAGACGCCGGTGTACTCGTCGAGCAGCGCGTGGTCCTCGTAGAAGGCGCACGCCTCCTGGGTGATCGGCTCGATCAGCTCGCCGAGCGCGGCCACCGCGCGCCCGTACGTGGAGTGGCAGTGGGCCACCGCGACCAGGTCGGGCCGGGCCCGGTGCACCTCGGCGTGGACGGTGAACGCGGCCTGGTTGACGTGGTGGCGGCCCTCGACGACCTGCCCGTCCCCGTCGGCGAGGACGAGGTCGCCCGCCGTGATGTGCCCGAAGGGCATCCCGAACGGGTTCACCCAGTAGCAGTCCTCGAACTCCGGGTCCCGCGCGGTGATGTGCCCCGACACCCCGTCCTCGTACCCGAGCCGCCCGAAGACGCGCAGCGCCGCCGCGAGCCGCTCCTTGCGGTACCGCCGTTCGTCGGCCGGGTTCGTGTGCACCGGTGGCATGGCGAAGTGCAGCTGGTCGGGAGGGACGGGGGCGGGGTTCTGCGTCGGCATGGAGCGGAAGGTACCTCCGTGTCCGCCAGGACGACAGGCCCGCGCTGTGAAGAGAGTGCGGCGGGCCGTCCGCGAATCCGGACAGAAGATGTCGGGATTGCGCGCCAGACTCAGCGCATGACGTCGAACTGGGCCGCCTTCACCACCGCCGAGCCGGACCTCGCCAGGACGGTCGAGGCCCGCTTCGGCCTGCATACGCACCATGTCCTGGCCACACTGCGGGCGGACGGTTCGCCGCGCACCTCGGGCCTGGAGGTCCGCTTCCTCGACGGCGAGCTGTGGCTCGGCATGATGCCGGGCTCGCTCAAGGCCCGCGACCTGCTGCGCGATCCGCGCTTCGCGCTCCAGGCGAACCCGGGCGAGGGCACGGCGATGGGCGGCGGCGACGTCCGCGTCAGCGGCCGCGCCCTGATCGTCGAGGACCGGGCGGTCATCGCCCGCTACACCGGCCGGGTCCCGGTCCCCGACCCGGACGCCTTCCACCTCTTCCGCACCGAGCTGACCGAGGTCACCCGCACCTCCGTCGAGGACGAGACGTACCTGGTGGCTCAGGTGTGGCGGCCGGGCGAGCCGGTGCGCACGCTCAGGCGCCGGTGACCCGGGCGGCCCCGCGCACGAAGGCGCCGCCCACCCTCCGGTGAGCGGCGCCTTCGGTCACGTACGGCGGGTGGGGACTACTCCCACTCGATGGTGCCCGGCGGCTTGCTCGTCACGTCGAGGACGACGCGGTTGACGTCCTTGACCTCGTTCGTGATCCGCGTCGAGATCTTGGCGAGCACCTCGTAGGGCATCCGCGTCCAGTCCGCCGTCATGGCGTCCTCGGAGGAGACCGGGCGCAGCACGATCGGGTGGCCGTAGGTGCGGCCGTCGCCCTGGACGCCGACCGAGCGGACGTCGGCGAGCAGTACGACCGGGCACTGCCAGATCTCGCGGTCCAGGCCGGCCGCGGTCAGCTCCTCGCGGGCGATCGCGTCGGCCTCCCGGAGCAGGTCCAGGCGCTCCTTGGTGACGTCGCCGACGATCCGGATGCCGAGGCCGGGGCCGGGGAACGGCTGGCGCTGGACGATCTCGTCGGGCAGGCCCAGCTCGGCGCCGACCGCGCGGACCTCGTCCTTGAACAGCTGGCGCAGCGGCTCGACGAGCTGGAACTCGATGTCGTCGGGGAGCCCGCCCACGTTGTGGTGGGACTTGATGTTGGCGGTGCCGGTGCCGCCGCCGGACTCGACGACGTCCGGGTAGAGGGTGCCCTGCACGAGGAAGGCGACCTCGGGGCCGTCCTCCTGGAGGATCTCCAGCTGCGCCTGCTCGAAGACGCGGATGAACTCGCGGCCGATGATCTTCCGCTTCTGCTCGGGGTCGGAGACCCCGGCCAGCGCCTTCAGGAACCGCTCGCTCGCGTCGACGACCTTCAGGTTCGCGCCGGTCGCGGCGACGAAGTCCTTCTCGACCTGCTCGGTCTCGCCCTTGCGCATCAGGCCGTGGTCGACGTAGACGCAGGTCAGCTGGGAGCCGATGGCCTTCTGGACGAGAGCCGCGGCGACCGCGGAGTCGACGCCGCCGGACAGGCCGCAGATGGCGCGCTTGTCGCCGACCTGCTCGCGGATGGCGGCGACCTGCTCCTCGATCACGTTCCCCGTCGTCCAGGTGGGGCTGATGCCCGCGCCCCGGTACAGGAAGTGCTCCAGGACCTGCTGGCCGTGGGTGGAGTGCATGACCTCGGGGTGGTACTGGACCCCGTACAGCTTCTTCTCGTCGTTCTCGAACGCGGCGACCGGGACGGTGTCCGTGGAGGCCGTCACGGTGAAGCCCTCGGGCGCGGCCGAGCAGGCGTCGCCGTGCGACATCCACACCGGCTGCTCGGCCGGGGTGCCCTCGAAGAGCGTCGAGTCGGTCTTGGAGACGGCGAGCGGGGTGCGGCCGTACTCGCGGGCGCCGTTGTCGTCGACGGTGCCGCCGAGGACCGTCGCCATCAACTGGAAGCCGTAACACATGCCGAAGACCGGGACGCCGGCCTCGAAGAGCGCGCGGTCCAGGCGCGGGGCGCCCTCCGCGTAGACCGACGAGGGGCCGCCGGAGAGGACGATCGCCGCCGGGTTCTTGGCGAGCATCTCCGCCACCGGCATGGTGCTCGGCACGATCTCGCTGTAGACCCGGGCCTCACGGACACGGCGGGCGATGAGCTGGGCGTACTGCGCACCGAAGTCGACGACCAGGACGGTGTCGGGGGCGGCGGCAGCGGAAGTCGCTGATGACACGGGTTGCCTTCCGGCGGCGTTTAGCAGGGGGTCGTACCTCCGATTCTAACGGTTCGGCCCAGCTGCCCCCGAGGACGCCGCAGGGGCTGGATCCGCCGCGCTATGATGGCGCCCATGTTCTCGCAGACGACCTTCGTCTTTACCTATGGCAGCCGGCCCGCCGGATGCCATGGTCGTGCTGCTTGAGCCACTGACAAGCGACTTCCCAGGCGCCCCGGGCCGACAAGGCCCGGGGCGTCTGCCGTTCTCCGGGCCTGCCGGCCCGGGGCTCCGCCCGACCACCGGAACCGGAGCCCCTCCCATGACCACCACCGCGCACACCACCCCGACCCCGGCCACCACCGCCGATGTGATCTCCGACGCACGCGCCCGGATCGACGCCCTCGACGACCGGATCATCGGCCTCGTCCAGGAACGCACGGCCGTCTCCGCCGTCGTGCAGGAGGCCCGCCTGGCCGCCGGCGGGCGGCGGGTGCATCTCTCCCGCGAGATGGAGGTCCTCGGCCACTTCCGCTCCGCCCTCGGCAAGCCCGGCACCGCGCTCGCGATGACCCTCCTGGAGCTGTGCCGAGGCCGCGTCTGAACTCCGCATCCCAGTTCGGTTCCGCACTCACCCGTACGGCGCGTGACCCGGACGCGGCGGGCTTCGTTGGTCTCCATGTCCGTGCCAGCCAGGGGCGGGCCGATCGAACCACGCGTGGCTTTGCTGGAGCGATGAGACGTCACGGTCATGCCGTACGTCGTGGGACCTCACTCCAGTGCAGTGACCGGACGGCAGGGGACAGCAGCCCGGTCACCCAAGAGAACGGTCGGTTCCGGGGACGCCCGGGGCCGGCCGGCCTCCTGCTCCCACTCGCACCACCGCACACGACTTCCGCACCCCCAGTACCCCAGCACCTCGCGGCACGACGAGCACGACGCGCGGGACCACCCCCACCCCCGCGCGCCACGTCCCCGGCTCCGTCCGTGCCCGGACCCGAGACCCGCGGCGCGACCCCCCGGCGCCGCTGCGCGGCACCGACGCTGCCCTGACGTCGGAGCCGATGGCGAAGGGCCCCGCAGCTCCGTCCTGCGGGGCCCTTCGCGTGCCCGCCGACGGTCACTCGCCGGCGGGTGCGGCCTTCTTCAGCTTCTCCACCTTGGCGACCTGCGCCTCGACGATCGCGTCGGGGACCGCGGCCCGCTTCGCGTCCAGCACGTTCATGCCGGAGAACGCCGCCAGCGTCGAGCCGCTGCGCACGACGACGTACGTCATCGGGATCGTCTCGCCGTCGATCTTCCCGGTCATCGCGTACGAGACGGCCTCGTCGCCCAGGGCGGGGGCCTTGCGGGGGCCGACGCCGCTGTACTTGTAGTCCGTGTGCTCGTACGCGTCACACTTCTCGCTCGCCGTGCGCAGCCCCGCGAGCACCTTCTCGGCGTCCGCCTCCTCGTACGCGAGCAGCCCGACCTGGACCACGGTGGCGTCCGTCTCGGTGAGGCTGGTCACCGAGCGGGCCGCGCGGGCCTCGGCGCCGGGCTCCGAGCCGAGCAGGAACATGTCGGCCAGCGGCTGGCACACGGCCGGGTCCGCGGGCACGCTCACGTCCGGCATCTCGTCGTCGGAGACCTTGCCGACCCGGTACCCCTTCACGTCCGCCCCGGTGAGCACCGCCCGCCCCAACTGCGCCTTGCTGAGCGGCTCCAGCCCCGGCCCGGCGTTCGCGCCCCGGCTCTCCCGCGTGCTCCCGGCCTTGTCACCGGCCGGGCTCGCACCGTCGTCCGCTCCCGCACCGCACGCGGCCGTGGCGGTCAGCGCCGCCGTCGCGCAGAGACCGGCCAGCACGCGCCCCAGACCTGACTTCACGTTCGTCCCCACCTCAGATATGTCCCGGGCGCGGTCGGCGATCCGGCCGCGCCGAGCGCCATCAAAGCCCGGACCTGCGGCGTTTGCCAGTCCTTTGCGCCCGCCGGGCGTAACGATCGGAGATCGCCGAAAAGGTTGTACGGCCGGGGCGTGGCGATCGGCACGGCCGCCCGACAAGCTCGACGGGCGGCCCCGCACGGAACCCATGGCGGAAGGCAAGCGGAACATAAGCCTCATTCTGTGACTCCTGCCACATCAGGCAACGAAGCGCCGACTCGCTGGTCTCAACCAATGCGCGAGTCGAGCGGCTCGTCCTCTTGGGGGGAGACCACGTGAAGATCGCCTTTCTGATCAACAACGCGTACGGCATCGGCGGCACCATCCGCGCCACGGCCAATCTGTCGGGGGCTCTCGCCACCCGGCACGACGTCGAAGTGATGAGCGTGCACCGGACCACCGACCGGACCGGCCTGCCCTTCGACCCGCGCGTGCGCCTGCGCACCCTGATCGACCTGCGCGAGGGCAGTCCGGCCTACGCGGGCGACGAGCCGGCGGCCGCACGCCCCTGCGCGATGTTCCACGAGAAGGGCACGCAGGAGGGGCGGCTGCGCTACACCGCGCTGCACGACCAGCGGCTCGCCGCCTTCCTCGCCGAGACGGACGCGGACGTGGTCATCGCCACCCGCCCGATCCTCAACGGCTACCTGGCCCGCCACGGCAGCGACCGCTACCTGCGCGTCGGCCAGGAGCACCTCTCGCTCGCGGGCCACGCCGACGACGTGCGCCGCAACCAGAACGTGGCGATCGGGCAGCTGGACGCGTTCGTCACCGTCTCGGAGGCGGACGCCGCGCAGTACCGGGCCGCGCTGCCCCAGGTACGCACGACGCTGACCTGCGTCCCGAACGGAGTGGCCGCCCGCGACGTCGAGGTCTCCTCGCGTGACTCCAAGGTGATCGTGGCAGCCGGGCGGCTCATCCCGGTCAAGCGCTACGACCGGCTCGTCGACGCCTTCGCCGAGGTGGCGGGCGAGCACCCCGACTGGACGCTGCGGCTGTACGGGCGCGGCCCCGAGAAGGACAGGCTGCGCGCCCGGATCGACCAACTCGGCCTGTACGAGCGGGTGGTGCTCATGGGCCCGGTCTCCCCCATCGAGACCGAGTGGGCCAAGGGCGCGATCGCCGCCGTCTCCTCCGACATGGAGTCCTTCGGCATGACCATCGTCGAGGCCATGCACTGCGGCGTCCCGGTGGTGGCCACCGACTGCCCGCACGGCCCCGGCGAGATCATCACCCACGGCGAGAACGGCCTGCTGGTCCCGGTGCGGGAGGGCGACGCCGGCGTCACGGCCTACGCCGACGCGCTCCGCCTGCTGATGGCCGACGCCCCGCTGCGCGACCGGCTCGGCCAGGCGGCCCGCGCCCGCGCCGGGGACTTCGCGCCGGCCACCGTGGCCCGCCGCTACGAGGAGCTGTTCCGGCAGCTGTCGGTCCGGCGCCACCAGCAGCGAGGGCGCCCGGCGCACCAGCCGCCCCGCCCGGGGCTGCTGCGCCGGCTGTTGAGCGCCGCCCCCGCCCGGGAGCCCGGGCCGGCCGCCGAGCCCGCGCCGCCCCGCAAGCCCGTCGCGTTCGCCCGGTCCACCGCCGACGGCGGGTGCACGGTGCGGTTCGACGCGGCGTCGCTGCCGCCCGGCCCGCTCGACTTCGTGGCCCGGCTGCGCAAGGACCCCAAGGGGCGGGAGATCCGGCTGCCGGTTCCCGAGGTCGCCACGGCGCCCGATCTCGGCGCGATCGGGGTCACCCTCGCCCCCGGTGACCACGTCCTCGACGAGGGGCGCTGGGACTGTTACGTCGCCCGGCGCGGCACCGACCGGCGCGTGCGCCTGCTGTGCGGGCTCGCCGAGCGGGCCCGGCTCGTCGGCGCGGCCCCGCGCAGCGGCCCCGACGGGGTGGCGGTCCGCCTTCCGTACGCCACGGTCGACGGCTTCTTCGCGCTGCGCGCCTGGCACCGTCCGGCCCACGCGGAGGTGGTGCGCGCCGAGATCGGCGAGGAGGGCGCCACGGTCGAGGCGGTGCCGCTCGGGACGCCCGGCACCCTCGACGGGGCGCGCGTGGTCGCCGTCTCGCGCTCCGGGGAGGGCCAGGACTTCTCCGTGCCGGTGGCCGCGCTGCCCGGCGGCGGGTTCACGTTCACCGTGCCCTACGAGGCGGCCGCCGCCCGGCGCGGCACCGCACGCGACCACTGGGACCTGCGGCTGCACCGCGCCGCGCCCGGGTCGGCGCCGGTGCCGGTCGGCCGGCTCGGCGGCGACATCGTCGACCGCAACAAGACCGACGTGTTCCCCGAACGCGGCACGCTGGGCGTGCGGTTGCTGATCACGGCGGCCGGCGATCTGGCCGTGAGCGCACGGGAGCAGTGACCCAGGTCACATAAAGATCGTGTGAGGTCGAGGACAACCATTGTGGGCGACCGGAGGTCACATGTGCTGTATCAACGGCCACCTCCGCGCCCGCCTCGGCGGCGGCCCTTCCTTCGTACCGATCGAGGTCAGATGAAGCTTCGCCGCGCACTGGTGACGGTGGCCGCGACGGCCGCCCTGGCGCCGGCCGCCCTGCTCTGCGCCCCGGCCGCGTTCGCCGACGGGACGCCGGCCGCCGCGTCCGCCACGGGCGACCCGTCGGCCGGCACCTCCACGGAGCCCGGGGACGGCGCCGCCGGGACCGAGCCCCCCGCGACCGGCGACGACACCACCACGCCGGCCCCGGCCGACACGACGCCGGGCACGGCCGACACCACCCCGGCCCCGGACCCGGACGAGACCACCACGCCCCCGGCCTCCCCGGACCCGTCCGTCACGGACGGGACGGACGAGACGGAGCCGCCCGGCGACGAGACCGGTGGCGAGCCGGGCGACGAGACCGGTGGCGACGAGTGCACCGCCTACGAGGACAGCCCGGGCACCCTCGCCGAACTGCGCGGCCTGCCCTCGCAGATCGTCGCGGGCTCCGGCTGGCACGGCTTCACCTTCCGCGTCTCGAACAAGACGGACGAGGCGTTCACGTCGGTCACCGCGGACCTCTACGCGTTCGCGTACGCCTACGACGAGGACATCACGGAGATCACGAAGTACCTGCACGTGCAGTACTCCGACCGCAGCGGCTGGCACGACCTCGACACCGATGTCTCCGCCCAGGACGCCCTGGCGTTCGGTGACGCGGGCGCCATCGCGCCCGGCCACCACGCCGACGTCCGGCTGCGCATCAAGGTGGACGCGCAGGCACCCACCGGGACCGGCGGTTCGGTGGCCTTCGCGGCCAGCGTGAACACCGACGGCGTCTGCGGCTACAACGTCCCCGGGGACAAGGAGTACCGCTTCGAGATCCTGGCGGCGGACGCGAAGCCCGGCAAGGTCCCGCCGGCGACGAGCGCGCCGCGGCCCGCCAACACCCCGGCCCCGCAGGCCAGCAGCACCCCGCTCGCGGGCACGCTGGCCGAGACCGGCTCCAGCTCGATGCTGCCGGCCGCCGGCGTCGCGGGCGCGCTCGCCGTCCTCGCCGGTGCCGGTGTCGTCTACTCCGTGCGCCGCCGCGAGGCGGACGACCGGGCGTAACCGCCGGCCGCACGCACGGACCCGGAGGACCCGCACTCGGAGGGGGGTGCGGGTCCTTCGCGTACTACGGCCGGTCCTGGTTCCGTGGCGGCACCGCCGGCACCCCGAGGAACGGCAGCTTCAGCGCGCCGAACGCCTCCGCGGGGACCGCCGGGTTCTTCGGCTCGACGGCCGCGAGCCGGGTGTAGGCGGCGCCGGACGCCGGGCGCGGATCGGTGTCGCCCTTGTTCGGCCAGTAGGACATCGCGCGCTCGGCCTGCGCCGTGATCGTCAGGGACGGGTTCACGCCGAGGTTGGCGGAGACCGCGGAGCCGTCGACGACGGAGATCCCCGGGTGCCCGTAGAGCCGGTGGTACGGGTCGATCACCCCGGTGCGCGGGCTGTCACCGATGGGGCAGCCGCCGAGGAAGTGCGCGGTCAGCGGGGTGCCCATCAGCTCCCCGACGTTCGATCCGGCGAAGCCGTTGATCTCGGCGGCGAGCGCGGCGGCGCCCTGCGAAGCCGCCTTGATCTGCTTCGGGTTGGGTGCGCCGTGACCCTGGCCCGCGGTGAGCAGGCCCTTACCGACGCCGTCCGGCTTCAGGTACGTGGTCAGCGAGTTGTCCAGGGACTGCATGACCAGGCCGATGATGGTCCGCTCCGACCAGCGGCGGTTGGAGAGCGAGCGGGCCATCAGGGTCGGGTGCCGGACCGCGTTCACCACCCAGCCCGCCACCCGTGAGGACTTCTCCGCGTAGGGGACCTGGAGGATGGAGAGGCTGCCCATCGCGTTCGAACCCTTGCCGTAGCGGACCGGCTCGATGTGGGTGTCCGCATCCGGGTGGACGGACGAGGTGATCGCGACGCCCCGGGTGAAGTCGACCTGCGTGCCGTGCCGTTTGCGGTAGCGCCGCTCGGAGGTCTGCGCGCCGACCAGGGCCTCGGAGTTGGTCCGGGTCAGCTCGCCCAACCTGGGCGATATGTACGGCAGTTGGCCGCTCGCCTTCATCCGGTGCAGCAGCGTCTGCGTCCCGTACGTGCCCGCCGCGACGACCACCTTGCGGGCCGTGAGGACGCGGCCCGCCGCCTTCTTCTTGTCGTCGGTCGGCAGCGTCGCGACCGCGTAGCCGCCCTGCGAGTCGTCGGTCACCGACACGACGGTCGTCATCGGGTGGACGACCGCGCCCGCCTTCTCGGCGAGGTACAGGTAGTTCTCGTTCAGGGTGTTCTTCGCGCCGTGCCGGCAGCCCGTCATGCACTCGCCGCACTCCTGGCACGCCCTGCGCGCGGGGCCCGCCCCGCCGAAGTACGGGTCGGGGACCTGCTGGCCCGGCCGCGCCGTCACCGACCCGTCGGCGTCCTCGCCGTCACCGAAGAAGACGCCGACCGGCGCCATGTGGAAGGTGTCGCCGATCCCCATGGCCTGGGCGGCCGCCTTGAGGTGCACATCGGCCGGGGTCATCGTCGGGTTGAGCCGGACCCCGAGCATCCGCCGCGCCTGGTCGTAGTACGGCTTCAGCTCCTCCTCCCAGTCCGTGATCTCCTTCCACTGCGGGTCCTCGAAGAAGGGCTTCGGCGGGACGTAGAGGGTGTTGGCGTAGTTGAGCGAGCCGCCGCCGACGCCCGCCCCGGCCAGCACCATCACGTTGCCGAGCAGGTGGATGCGCTGGATGCCGTACATGCCGAGCTTCGGCGCCCACAGGTAGTTCTTCACGTCCCAGGAGTTCTTCGGGAGCGTGCCGGGCGCGAACCTGCGGCCCGCTTCCAGGACGCCGACCCGGTACCCCTTCTCGGTCAGGCGCAGGGCGGACACGGATCCGCCGAAGCCCGAGCCGATGACCAGCACGTCGTAGTCGTACCCGGGGTCGTCGTGTTCCTCCGGCGCCATTGCTGGTTCTCCTTGGATGCGAGTGCGGGCTTCGTGTGGCTGGTCGCGCGGTTCGCCGCGCCCCCGGCAGGGCGACTAGCGCAACCGGAGTTTCTTCATCACGCTCAGGCTGCGCGTCATGAACCGGGCGTACTGCTCGTCGTCCATGCCGAACGACGGCGCCATCGGCATCACCCGCTGGTGCGCGACGGTCTGCGCCTCGGTGTACTTGAGCAGGCCCTCGCTGCCGTGCCGGCGGCCGAGCCCGGAGTCCTTCATGCCGCCCATCGGCGCCTGGACACTGCCGTACGCGGGCGCGTACCCCTCGTTGATGTTCACGGTGCCGGAGCGCAGGCGGGCCGCGACCTCGTGGCCGCGCCGGGCGTCCTTCGTCCACACCGAGGAGTTCAGGCCGTACGGCGTGGCGTTGGCCAGCGCGATGACCTCGTCCTCGTCGGTGAAGCGGTAGACGGAGACGACCGGGCCGAAGGTCTCCTCGGTGCAGACGGCCATCGGCGCCTGGACCCCGTCCAGGATGGTCGGCTCGAAGAAGTACGGGCCGATGTCCGGGCGGGCGACGCCGCCGGCGACGAGCGTGGCGCCCTTGGCGACGGCCTCCTCGACGTGCCGCGTCACGGTCTCCAGCTGCCGCTCGCCCACGAGCGAGCCCATGTCGGCGCCGTACGCGAGCGACGTGCCGAGCCGCATCGCCCGGGTCCGCGCGGCGAACCGCTCGAGGAACGCGTCGGCGAGCGCCTCGTGGACGTACAACCGCTCGATGGAGATGCACAGTTGGCCCGCGGAGGAGAAGCAGGCCCGCACGGCGCCGGCCGCGGCCTTCTCCACGTCGGCGTCCTTCAGCACCAGCATGGCGTTCTTGCCGCCGAGTTCGAGCGAGACGCCGATCAGCCGGGCGGCGGCGCCCTGCGCGACCTCGCGGCCGGTGCGGGTGGAGCCGGTGAACGAGACGTAGTCGGCGTGGCGGACCAACTCGGGCCCGACGACGGGGCCTTCGCCGAGCACGACCTGGAAGACCTCGGCGGGCAGGCCCGCCTCGACGAGGAGGTCACGGGCCCACAGCGCGGTCAGGCAGGTCTCGGTGTCCGGCTTCATGACCACGGCGTTGCCCGCGACGAAGGCGGGCAGCGCGTCGCCGACGGAGAGCTCCAGGGGGTAGTTCCAGGGCGCGATCTGGCCGACGACACCGCGCGGCTGGCGCAGCTCGGTCACCTTGGTCAGGGTGGGGACGGCGCCGGTGTGCCGCTTGGGCTTCAGGTAGGCGGGGGCTTTGCGGCCGTAGTGGCGGGCCGCGACGGCGACGGCCTGCACCTCTTCGTGGGCGTGCAGCCGGGCCTTGCCGGTCTCCAGCTGGATCAGGTCGAGCACCTCCGCCTGGCGCTCCAGGACGAGGTCGTGGAAGCGCAGCAGCACCGCGGCGCGCCGGCGCACCGGCGTCTTCGCCCACACCTCCTGGGCGGCGCGGGCCCGTTCGAAGGCGGTCGCCACGTCCTCGGGCGTCGACTCGGGCAGGTCGGCCAGTTTCGCGCCGGTGAACGGCGTGTGGTTCGCCGTCCGCCCCGAGCCGACCACGCCCCGCACGAGCTGGGCGACCAGCTCGGGCGTGACCACGTCGGCGGCGGTGCGCGCGCCCGCGGGGGCGGCGGCCAGGGGGTTGGTTCCGGCCCGCGCCGCGGGGGCCTCGGTCTCGGCGCCCGCTGCGGCGGCTGCGTACTCGGGGGTGGCCTGCGACTCCGTCATGGTGGGGAGGGTATGCCGAAGCCGACGCTTTCGGTACCCATCGGTAACGGGCTTTCACCGACCACACACATCACGCCAGTGATCGCTGGCAGCAAAGCCGCTGATCAGGGGCTTTGCTGCCGCGCGGCGTGCCTTCGATCAATTGTCCGCAATATCGAGGTGGGCGAGGACGTCGCCGGCGACCTCGCGGCCGCGCGCCGTGAAGTCGCCCGCGCCCGGATAACCGACCGAGACCCGGTACATGTCTCCGTCCTTGTTCTTGTAGTAGAGGAAGCGGACCTCGCGCGGCCGCGGGTTCTCGGTGTCGTCCGTCTTGTAGGCGACGGTGTTGCGCGCGGCGTCCTGCCCCTGGAACTCGGCGTTGGCGTCCGGTGAGGTCCGCGCCCCCTGGGGCATGTCGAGGCCCGAGTCGCCGCTGTCCTTGAACTTGCTGTCGTCGTCGTACATCTGGGCGCGGGCGGAGCCCTTGATCTCGTGCAGCGCGTCGTCCTTCTTGCGCGCCACGTGCACGCCGACCTGGATGCTGCCGCTCCAGTCGGTGTACGTCACCCAGTTCTTGTCGGTGTCGGTCGCGGTGGGCCGACCGGCCTGGTAGTCCCGCGGCACGGCGACGCCCACGCCGAGCGCCTTCTCCTCGCGGGTCGTCCAGCCGTCCGGCAGCGGCCCGGCGAACGGGTCCGCGATCACCAGGTACGCCGCTACCGCCAGGGCCACGATCCCCGCCGCGAGGCCGGTCAGGGCCGTGCGGCCGAGCCGGAGCCCGCCCCGCGCCGGGCCGGCCGGCACGGCCCGCGTGGGCTGCGGCGCGGGCGGCTCGGCGGCGCGCTCCAGCAGGGCGCGGACCTGCGCCGCGTCCGGCCGCCGCCCGGGGTCCTTCTGCAACAGCCCGTGGATGGCGTCGGCCAGCGGGCCCCGCGCGGCGGCGGGCGCGGCCGGGGTCGCGTGCAGCACGGACTGGAGCGTGGCCGGGGTGTTGGTGCGGCGGAACGGCGAGACCCCCTCCGTGGCAGCGTACAGGACGACGCCCAGCGACCACAGGTCCGAGGCGGGTCCGGGGCGCCGGCCCAGCACCCGCTCCGGCGCGATGAACTCGGGTGAGCCGATGAAGCCGCCGGTGTCCGTCAGGCTGGTCTCGCCCTCGATCTGGGCGATGCCGAAGTCGGTGAGGACGACGCGGTCGTGCCGGCCCAGCATGATGTTGTCCGGCTTCACGTCCCGGTGCAGGACGCCGGCCGCGTGCGCCGCCTCCAGGGCGCCCAGTACGTGCAGGCCGATACGGGCGGCCTCGCGCGCGCCGAGCGTGCCCTCCTGGAGCACCGCGCCGAGCGAGCGGCCCTGCACGAACTCCATGACGATCCACGGCCGGCCGTCCTCGACGGCGACGTCGTGCACGGTCACCACCGCCGGGTGGCCGAGCCGCGCCGCGGCCCGCGCCTCGCGCCGCATCCGCTCGAAGACGGTGGCCCGCTCCCGCTCGGGGAGGTGGTCGGGGACCCGGGGCTCCTTGACGGCGACCTCGCGGTCCACCGTCTCGTCCTTGGCCCGCCACACGGTGCCCATGCCGCCGTGGCCCAGCTTGCTCAGCAGGCGGTAGCGGCCGGCAACCAGGCGGCCCGCTCCCGGGTCCGGCTGCCCGGGTGCGGCGCCCGCGGGCCGCGGCAGGGGCTGCGGCGGCGCGGCCATGGCGTACGGGTTGCCCTCGTGCGGCACGTGCGCAGGCCCCGGCCGCGGGGGCTGGAGGCTGAAACTGGTGGGTTCGTCCGGACCGTGGGAGGGGCCCCCGTTGTCGTTCATGGCCCCATCCCTACCGTGCGGACGCGCCCGGTTCCACCACGGTCACGCAGTTGTGACCGCCCCGGTGCGGGCCCGGCGCCCGGGTCCGGCCGTCATTCCCCCACAGAAGGGACGAACGTGTCGACGGCGGCGTCGAAGTACCCGCGCGCCTCGTCGATCCTGCCGACGGGCGCCGACACCCACACGTGGTACGTCCGGCCGCCCTCCTCCCAGCACAGGTCCATGGTCCGCCGGGGCCCCTTTGCGGCGCCGAACCCGTCCCGGGTGAACTCCCAGAGCGCGGCGTCGTGTTCGTCGTGCGAGGTGTCGGTGACCTTCCCGTCCCGGTACCCCGGCTCGGAGCGCGGCCCGTCCGCGGCCGCCCGGCGCTGCGCCCCGGCGGGCCCGCCGGGCAGCCGGCCGGTGTCGCGCACGCCGATGCGGAAGACGTCACCCGGTGACAGGTACAGCACCCGCGCCCCGTCGGCCGAGCGGGAGAACCCCCGCGGCACCGCGACCGTGAACCCCTCCGGGTCCCGGACGGTCCGGTACCCGGGCGGCGCCGTGGGCCGCGGCGTCGCCGTCCTCGTCTCCTCCCGGGTGACGGTCACGGTCGGCGTGGGCGAGGCCGGCGCCGTGCCCGGCGCGGACGTCGCGCTCGGCGGCCCCTGCGGCGCGTCGTCGTCCCGGTTCGCGAGCAGCGCGGCCGCGGAGATGCCCGCCCCGGCGACCGCCGCGACCAGGGCCGCGGCCACCAGCAGCACCCGCGTCGGGATGCGGCGGCGCACCACGACCACGTCCGTCCCGGTGGCGAAGACCATGCGGGGCGGCGCAGCCTGCGGGGTCGCGCCGGTGGCGACGTAGGCGCGCAGCAGCCGTTCGGCCTCGTCGAGCCCCATCCGCCGGGCGGGCTCGCGCTCCAGCAGGCCCTGGATGACCGGGAGCAGCGGGGCGGCCTCGGCGGGCGGGCGGAACTCCTCGTAGACGACGGCGTGCAGGATGCCGCCCATGGAGTCGCGCCGGAAGGGGGACTCGCCGCTGAGCGCGGCGCACAGCAGCGCGCCGAGCGACCACAGGTCGGCCCCGGCGCCCGCCCGGTCCCCGGCCATCCGCTCCGGCGCGGTGTACTCGGGCGAGCCGACGAAGCCGCCGGTCTCGGTCAGCGTGGTGGCGCCCTCGACCTGGGCGATCCCGAAGTCGGTGAGCACGGTGCGGGCGGTGCCCGACTCCAGGAGCACGTTGGCCGGCTTGAGGTCGCGGTGGAGCACCCCGGCGGCGTGGGCGACGCGTAACGCGCCGAGCAGGGCGAGGCCGATCCGCGCCGCGTGCACGGCGTCGACGGGCCCGTGCCGGGCGATCCGGTCGGCGAGCGATCCGCCACTCACCAGATCCATGACGATGTACGGGCGGCCGTCGTGCTGGACGACGTCGTGCACGACGACGATGTTCGGGTGCCGCAGCTGGGCGACGGCGCGGGCCTCGCGCAGCATCCGCTCCCGCTGCTCGTGCGCCTGCGCCTCGGAGAGCGACTCGTCGACGGCGAGTTCCTTGACGGCGACCTGTCGCGCGAGCAACGTGTCCGTGGACCGCCAGACGACCCCCATGCCGCCCCGACCGATCCTGGCCTCCAGCCGGTAACGTCCCCCGATCACACGGACGTTGTCCCCCTCGGTCCCCATACGCCCCATCATGCCGCACAGTTGCGGGCGGGGACTGTCCGGTTCCGGTCAGCAACGGACGGTCATGCGGGCTGCCATCCTCGCAGAATGGCGTCGAACCGCTCCCTGGCTCCGTCCCAGTCGGCGGCCGGCACGGAGAGGTAGAGGGCGTACTCGGTGCCGTCGGCCTCCCGGTACGTCTCCTCGATGGCGTGCCGCGCCCCGGACGTCGCGTCCTGGTTCCCGGCCGTCCAGGTGAACTCCCAGAGCGAACCGGCCCGGTCCCGGAAGGTGTTGGAGTCGAGCGCCACCCGCCGGTAGTCCGGCAGCTTGACCCGCAGGTTCTTCTCCAGGTCCAACTGGTGCTGGTAGGAGTCCGGCCACTGGGACGCCTTGTCGACGGCGATCCGCACGAAGGTCTGGCCGCCGTCCGGCGTGTAGTCGATCTGCTGGCCGTTCGCCTGCCGCTTCCAGCCGGGCGGCAGCATCAGGCTGAAGCCCTCGACGTCCTGGACCCGCTCCCAGTCGTCGGGTATCGCCCCGGACGCGGTCGTCCCGCCCTGCTCGCCGCTCTTGCCGTCCTGCTTGCCGTCTTTTCCGTCCTGCTTGCCGTCCGAGCCCGCCGAGCTGTCCTGGCCGGTGGTGTCCTGCTGCGCCGAACTCCCGCTGTCGTCCCGATGGTCTGCGTAGTACATGGCTCCGGCCACGCCGCCGCCCGCGAGGGCCACGGCCGCGACGACGGCGAGCAGCGCCCGCGGCCAGCGCCGCCCGGGAGCGGCGGGGGCGGGGGCCATCGGTACGGGCGCCATGGGTGCGGGCGGCGTCACGGTGGTGGCGGTCTCCGGCCGGGGGCCCGGCGCGGGCACCACCCGGGTCGGCACGTACGCCTGGGCCGCGCTGGCGCGCCGCCCCTCCGCCGCCTCGGCGAGCATCGCCTCGGCCTCGTCGGCGGTGGGCCGGTCGGCCGGGTCCTTGCGCAGCAGCGCGCTGATCACGGGCCCCATCGCCCCCGCGTACTCCGGGACCTCGGGCTCGTCCTCGATGACGGCCTGCATCGTGCTGATCGGCGAGGTACGCCGGAAGGGCGAGACGCCCTCGATGGCCGTGTACAGCGTGGCGCCCAGCGCCCACAGGTCGGAGGCGGGGCCCGGCTCGGAACCGCTCACCCGCTCCGGGGCCAGATAGTCCACGGAGCCCACTATCTCGCCGGTCCGCGTGATCGTGGAGTCGCCCTCGACCTGCGCGATCCCGAAGTCGGTGAGCTTGACCCGGCCGTCCTTGGCGAGCAGCACGTTGCCCGGTTTCACATCGCGGTGCAGCACCCCGGCCTTGTGCGCGGCGCGCAGCGCCCGCAGCGTCCACAGGCCGATGCGCGCGGCCTCGGCGGGCACGATGCGGCCGTGCTCCTTGACCGCGTCGGCGAGCGAGGGCCCGTCGACCAGCTCCATGACGATCCACGGCCGGTCGTCGTGCTCCAGCACGTCGTGCACGGTCACGACGGCGGGGTGGTTGATGCGCGCGGCGGCCCGCGCCTCCGTCTGGGTCCGCGCGAGCAGGATGGCGCGGTCGGCCTCGGCGACCCACTGAGCGGCCGTCAGTTCCTTGACGGCGACGGCCCGGTGCAGCACTTCGTCATGGGCGCTCCACACGCGGCCCATACCGCCGCGGCCGATCGATTCACCGAGCCGGTAGCGGTTCGCGAGGAGCTGGCCCTGCATCTGATTCACGTTCCCACCCATGGTCTTGACAGGGCCACACTAGGGAGCGGGCGTCCCTCAAGGAACAGGCGGGGTGGGATGGAGACAGCACTGTGACGCGCGTCGCGTCCGGTACCTCCCGGTTCAGCCGCCGTACTGGTAAGTAGCCGACGCCTGGTCGTACAGCCGCGTCACCTCGTCGCGTTCGGCCTCCGGACCCCGCACCTGGACGACGTGGAACTTCCCCCCGACGACCATGGCCAGATTGCGTACGAACACCTCGCGCCCGTCCGAGCCCTCCCAGGTGAACTGCCCCTCGGCCATGGGCCGTCCGCCCACGTCGATGGATTTCATCCCGCTGGAGGTGGCCCAGGTGGAGTCGCGGAACGGCTGCAGTTCCCGCTCGTGCTCCCGCTGGTACTTCATGGGGTCGCGGCCGTACGCGGAGGTGGAGTCGCGCCCGGGGACCAGGAGCAGCTCGAAGTTCCCGTGCGTGTACCGGACCTGGCCCCGCCCGTTCTTCGCCTGACGCTGCCAGCCCTTGGCGACGGCGACCTCGAAGCCCTCGGGGTCCTTGCGCAGGGTGAAACCGGCCGCGACATCGGACTGCGGCTGCCTGCTGGACGGCTCGGAGCTGCTCCTGCCGTCCGGCGACGAGGTGGGCGTCGCCGCGTCGCCCGCGCCCTTGCCGTCGGACGCGGACGGGGTGCGCTCGGGCGCCCCGCCCACCGAGTTCGCGCGCTCGTCCGTCCCGGAACCGGTCTCGTCCTTCGGCATGAACGCCATCGCGTACACCACCGCGCCGACGAGCCCGGCCAGTACCAGGATCAGCAGCCGCCGGCCGAGCGAACCGGGGGCCCGGCCCTGTCGCGCGCTCGGCGGGGCCGGGGCCCTCTCGGCAGGCGGCGGCCCGGCCGTCCGCTGCGCCCGCGGGGGCTTCGGTGCCTTCTGGGGCCGGGGTGCCTTCGGCGTCCGCGCCGGGCGCGGGGCGCGCTCGGCGCGGCCGCGGCGGTGACGGGCGCGGCGGCGGACCAGCTCGCCCCGGCGGCGCACGATCGGCAGCCGGGCAGCGTCGAACGGGGGCGCGGGCACGACATCGGCCCCCGCGTCCGGCTCCGGCGCGGAGCGCACCAACGACCGCAGCCAGCCCCGCAGTTCCTCGAAGTCGAGCCGCTCGGTGGGGTCCTGGCGTAACAGCGACTCCACGACGGGCCGCAGCGGCCCGCACTCCTCGGCGAAGGCGGGCGGCTCCGCGCACACCATCTGGACCAGCTCCGCCGTGGACTCCTCCGGATACGGCGCGTGTCCCTGAACGGCCCGGAAGAGCAGCGCGCCCAGCGCCCACAGATCGGTGGCGGGCCCCACGGGCGCCGCCAACTGCCAGCTCTCCTGCACGGGATAGGCCTGCTCGGGCGCCCACCGCTCGGTGACCGGACCCACCACGGTCATCCGCACCTGCCGGGCCCGCTCGGCGGCGACACCCCCGAGCACACTTCCGGCTCCGCCCAGCGCACTTCCAGCCCCGCCGGGAGAGATCCCAGCCTCGCCCGGCGAGAATCCAGCCCCTCCGGCGCTTGAGGAGCGGGGTCCGGGGCGGAGCCCCGGGTCCTCGGGGCCGGCCCCGGACTCGCTCTCGGCCTCCACCTCGGGCTCGGCACCGACCAACTCGTTCCACCGGGCGGGCCGCACCCCACCCTCACCCCCCGGCCGCGCCGCGGCCCCGTGCCAGTTCTCCCCCACGGCCGCGGCCCGCGCCCCCGCGCGATACGCCGCGATCGCCCCGGCCCGAGCGGCCCGGAAATCCCCGGGATCGGACGGCGCCGCAGGCAGAGCGGCCCCGGGACCGGACCCCGGCTCAGGTCCGCGCTCCGGCTCAGGCCCCGGCTCAGGCTCAGGCTCCGGCCGGAACAGCGGCTCGGCACCGGGGCCCGCCTCGGCCCCGCCCACCGCCGGCCGCGGATCGAACCCGCACAGCGCCTCCTCCGCCGCCCCGGCCGCCATCCCGGTCAGCACGACCCGCCCGTCGTCACAGACGAGCACGGTCCGCGCGGTGATGTTCCGGTGCACCCACCCGTGCGCGTGCAGCGCCCGCAGCGCGGTGAGCACGTCGGAGGCGATCTCGGCGGCCCGGTACGGACTGAGCGGCGCGTGCTCCAGCACCGCGGCCAGCGGCCGCGCCGCGACGACCTCGCTCACCACCCAGAGCGAGCCGCCCTCGGCGAACACGTCGAAGACCTGGTCGAGGCGGGGATGGTCGGGTATCTGCGCGGCGGCCTGCGCCGCCTCGATGGCCCGCGCCACGGCCGGCTCGGCGGAGCCCCGCACGGCCGGACCGCCCGGCCTGAACCCCTCCGGCAGCCCGTCCGCGTCGAGCACCTCGGCCTCGACGACCTCCGGCAACGGCACCTGCCGCACCAGGACTTCCTGCCCGCTGTACGTGTCGAAGGCGCGGCTCTCCGGGAACTCGTGCGCGTCGGCGGCCACCACGGGCAGACGGTAACGGTCGGCGAGCACCCGTCCCGCGTACTCGTCCACGACGCCTCCCCAGTCCCGCGCTGCGGTCAATTCCGTTCGCTCTGTGCCCAGTTGTACGAACTGTTACGTCACGTCGCCGCCCGATACGGCTGCGTACGGTCCGCAGGCACTCACGATACGTGCCGAAGGGCCTCCAGGGTCAGGACTCTTCCGCTTTGCCGACAAGCGCTCTCACCGCGGCCGCTCACGACTTGGGCTTGAAGGACTCCGTGAACGTCTTCCACGCCGCCTTGCGCTGCGCACCGTCCCAGTCGGCGTCCTTCGCCGTGTACATGAGCCCGTACCCCTGCGCGCTGCTGACCACGAACCCGCGGTCGATCGAGCGGTACTTGGTGCCCCCGTCGACGTAGGTGAACTCCCAGTCGGCCGTGGACCAGCCGCGGTAGTCGACCGCCTCTATGCGGATGCGGTGGTACTGGGACCGCCGCATGTAGTGCTCCTGGTTCTGCCAGTCCTTGACCGGGTCGGACTTCGGCGTCCCGGTCCAGCCGACCAGCAGCTTCTGCCCGTCGGGGCCGGCGAAACGGGCACCGGCGGCGCTGGTTGAGGCGTACTTCCACCCCTTGGGCAGGCCGATCGTGAAGCCCTGGGAGTGCTTGTACGTGGTGGCGTCGCCGTCGGCGCCGGAACCGGTGTCGCTGCTGGGCGAGGCGCCCTGGCCGGAACCGCTCCCGCCGCTCTCCTTCTCGTCCGACTCGTGCGCGCTGGGCCCGGTCGCGCCCGAACCCTTCCCGTCGTCCTGGCCGTTCGTCTCCTTGCCGCTGCCCTTGTCCTGGCCCGAGCCCTGGCCCTCGCCGCCGGTGGCACCGGCGGAGGTGGCCTTGTCGCCGCCCTTGGCGCTGCCGCCCTTGTCGTCGTCGCCGCCGAGGGTGAGACCCAGGACGACGCCGATGACCGCGAGCACGACGATCACCGCGATGATCGCGAGCGTGCGGCGCGGCACGACGTCGGTGATCGAGGCCCTGGCGGGGGTGCGCGCCGGGCCGCCGGGCTGCGCCGGGATGCGCCCGGACGCGGCGGACGCGGAGGTGGTGGTGGTGACCGCGGCCGGCTTCTCCCGGGCGACCGTGGCGGCGGCCGCGGCCTTGCGCACCGACTTGAGGGCGCCGCGCAGCTTCTCCCCGGCCTCCTCGCCGCGGGCGCCGGCCGCCGGACCGCCCTTGCCCCGCGCGGTGTCGGGGCCGGGCACCGGCGGCAGCGGTACGACCTTGGTGGCGTCCACCGGTTCCGGCGCGGCGGCCGGCCCCGGCACGGGCGCGTGCAGGACGTCGTTCAGCAGGGCCCGGGCCCCGGCGTCGTCGAGGCGCTGCGCGGGGTCCTTGGCGAGCAGTCCGTAGATCACCGGCTCCAGCGGGCCCGCGTTCTTCGGCGGGTCGACCGGCTCGGTCATCACGGCGGTCAGCGTCGCGATCGCCGAGCCCTTGTCGTACGGGGGCACGCCTTCCACGGCCGCGTACAGCAGTCCGCCCAGCGACCACATGTCGGCGGCGGGTCCCGGCTTGTGGCCCCGGGCCCGCTCCGGCGAGATGTAGGAGGGCGCGCCGACGAGCATGCCGGTGGAGGTGATCGAGGGGTCGCCCTCGACCTGGGCGATGCCGAAGTCGGTCAGGACGACCCGGCCGTCCTCGGCGATCAGCACGTTCGACGGCTTCACGTCGCGGTGCAGGATGCCTTCGCGGTGCGCCGAGCGCAGCACGTCGAGGACGGCGATCCCGACCTCGGCGGCGCGCCTGGGTTCGAGCACCCCGTCCTCGCGCACGGCCTCGGCGAGGGACTTGCCCTCGACCAGCTCCATGACGATCCACGGGCGGTCGTCCTCGTCGACGACGTCGTAGACCGTGACGGCGCCGTTGTTGCGGATCCGGGCGATCGCCTTGGCCTCACGCAGGGTGCGCGTGATCAGGCGCCGCTTCTCCTCGTCGTCGATGCTGGTCGGGAAGCGCAGCTCCTTGACCGCGACGGTCCGTCCGAGCGTCTCGTCCTTGGCCCGCCAGACCGTGCCCATGCCGCCCCGGCCGAGCACGTCGCCGAGGCGGTACCGCCCGGCGAGCAGCCGTCCGGTCCCGTCCTGGCCGGAAGCGGACTCCCGTCCGGCGGGCCCCTGCCCGTCCCGGTCGTCGCCTGCGTCCGACCCGTCCTTGACGGACGCGTCCTGACGAGCGCTCTTGTCCTGACGGGCCTCGCCCGCCCGCTCCGCCTCCGACATGCGTCCCCTCTGCAACCCGCCCTGACAGAGCCTTCATTGTCCCTCACGTGAGGACCGCCCGACGCCCAGGGTCGCCCCTGGGACGCCGTTCGTACAGAACGTCCCGTCCGTCGGACCGCGTGGGCGAAGGGACCGTCCTGCCCGACTCCGGACACTCCCGGTCAAACCTGTGACCGCGGTTCTTCTCTGTCTGGATCCGGGCGGCCGCGCCGCCCGTTGATCCTTCTGTGGGGCCCACTCTTCCGCTGCTCGTCACCAAGGGCAAGGCCCTGAGGGGAACACTCCTGGTCACCGAGGGCGCACGCCGCCCGGCGCCCGCCCCGCACCGGCCGGTCCACCCCATGACAAACCGTCACAGCGGGGCGATATCGGGAGCTCCGAGCCGCGCCGCGTCGGCCGTGAGGTCGTCCGGCTGCAACTGGGACTCGCGCTCAGCCTCCACCCGCTTCTCGTAGTGCTCGACCTCCCGCTCGATCTGGTCCTTGTCCCAGGAGAGCACCGGCGCCATCAGTTCGGCCGCCTCGCGCGCACACCGCGTGCCGCGGTCGAAGGTCTCGATGGAGATGCGGGTCCGCCGGGTCAGCACGTCGTCGAGGTGCCGGGCCCCCTCGTGCGAGGCCGCGTAGACGACCTCCGCCCGCAGGTAGTCGTCGGCGCCGGTCAGCGGCGCCCCGAGCCCCGGGTCGGCGGCGATCAGTTCGAGCACTTCCTGCGCCAACGCCCCGTAGCGGTTGAGGAGATGCTCGATGCGCACCACGTGCAGCCCGGTGCGCGCGGCGATCCGCGCCCGCGCGTTCCACAGCGCCCGGTACCCCTCGGCGCCCACCAGCGGTACGTCCTCGGTGACGCACTCGGCGACCCGCTGGTCGAGCGCGTGCACCGCCTCGTCCACGGCGTCCTTGGCCATGACGCGGTACGTCGTGTACTTGCCGCCCGCGACGACCACGAGCCCGGGCACGGGGTGCGCCACGGTGTGCTCGCGCGACAACTTGCTGGTGGCGTCGGACTCCCCGGCGAGCAGCGGGCGCAGCCCGGCGTAGACCCCTTGGACGTCGTCGCGCGAAAGGGGCACGCCCAGCACGGAGTTCACGTGCTCCAGCAGGTAGTCGATGTCGGCGCTGGACGCCGCCGGGTGGGCCTTGTCGAGATCCCACTCGGTGTCGGTGGTGCCGACGATCCAGTGCCGGCCCCACGGGATGACGAAGAGCACGCTCTTCTCGGTGCGCAGGATGAGCCCGGTCGTCGAGTTGATCCGGTCCTTCGGCACGACGAGGTGGATGCCCTTGGAGGCGCGGACGTGGAACTGCCCGCGCTCCCCGACCATGGCCTGGGTGTCGTCGGTCCACACGCCGGTGGCGTTGACGACCTGCTTGGCGCGGATCTCGTACTCGCCGCCGCCCTCGACGTCCCGCACGCGCGCGCCCACGACCCGCTCGCCCTCGCGCAGGAAGCCGGTGACCCGGGCCCGGTTGGCCGCCTTCGCGCCGTACACGGCGGCGGTGCGCACCAGCGTCGCGACGTAGCGCGCGTCGTCCATCTGCGCGTCGTAGTACTGCAAGGCGCCGACCAGCGCGTCCTTCTTCAGGCAGGGGGCGACGCGCAGCGCGTGGCGGCGCGTCAGATGCCGGTGCGTGGGCAGCCCGCGCCCGTGTCCGCGCGCCATGGACATGGCGTCGTACAGGGCGACGCCGGAACCCGCGTACAGCCGCTCCCACCCCTTGTGCTGCAAGGGGTACAGGAACGGCACCGGCTTCACCAGGTGCGGCGCGAGCCGCTCCAGGAGCAGCCCGCGCTCCTTCAGGGCCTCCCGGACCAGCGCGAAGTCCAGCATCTCCAGGTATCTGAGGCCGCCGTGGATCAGCTTGCTGGACCGGCTCGACGTGCCGGAGGCCCAGTCCCGTGCCTCGACGAGGCCGGTGGAAAGGCCCCGCGTCACCGCGTCCAGCGCCGTGCCCGCGCCCACCACCCCGGCGCCCACGACCAGGATGTCCAGTTCCCCCTCGGCCATCGCCGCGAGGGCCTCCGCGCGCTGCCCGGGTCCCAGTGTCGCTGCCTTCACTGCTGCCTCCCGCTGTCGTCGGCGCCGGCCTCACCGGCAGATGTACCCGGGCTCACAGGACGCAAGCAGGGCACGGAGTGCGACTTGCCCTGATTCTTCACTCTCTGCCCGGTTACAGCCACTACGGGACCGCCACAGCAACACTCCACGACCCACGGCGACGCAATACCGCATATCGGTCATATTTACTCCTAGTGTGACAGTGCGCTCGCCCGACCCGACCACCGGGCTTGCGCATTCGTCCCGCTCCGGCCAGCAGCCGGGTCCGCCTCCCGGGAAGGACGGCACCATGCCCGCAGACCTCGCCGTCATCGGCCTCGGCCACCTCGGCCTGCCGCTCGCGCAGACCGCCGTCGCCGCACGCATCGCCACCGTCGGCCACGATCCGGACCGGGCGCGGGACCTCGCCGCGGGCCGGGTCCCCGGCGACGGCGACGACGCGGCCCTGACCGCCGCCGACGTCCGCCGCATGCTCGCCGGCGGCTTCCGGCCCACCGCGAACCCCGCGGAGCTGGGCCGGGTGCGCACCGCCGTCATCTGCGCCCCCACCCCGCCCGGCGCCGACAACACCCCCTCCCTCGGCCCCGTCACCGAGGCGACCCGCACCCTCGCCGCCCACCTGCGCCCGCACACCACGGTCATCATCGAGTCCCCGGTCCCGCCGGGCACCACGGAGAACGTGCTGCTGCCCCTCCTCGAAGAGGGCTCGGGGCTGCGCGCCGGCCGCGACTTCCACCTCGCCCATGCACCCGGCCGGGTCGACCCCGGCAACCGCACCCGCAGCTACGCGGCCACTCCCAAGGTGATCGGCGGCTACACGCCGGCCTGTACGGAATCGGCGGCGACCTTCTACAGCCGCCTCACCGACAAGGTCGTCCGCGCCCGCGGCCCGCGCGAGGCGGAGACGGTCCACCTGCTGGAGACCAACTACCGCCACGTCAACATCGCGCTGGTCAACGAGATGGCGGTGCTCTGCCACGACCTGAACGTGGACCTCTGGGACGTCATCCGCTGCGCCGAGACCAAGCCCTTCGGTTTCCAGGCCTTCCGCCCGGGACCCGGCGTCGGCGGCCACGCCCTCCCCCAGGACCTCACCAGCCGCCACCTGCCGACCCGTCCGCTGCGCATGGTGGAACTGGCCCGCCAGGTCAACGACCACATGCCGGCCTACGTCGTCCAGCGCGCGGCCACGCTCCTGAACGAGCACGGCAAGTCCGCCCGCGGCGCCCGCGTCCTGCTCCTCGGCATCACCTACAAGCCGGACCTCGCCGACCAACAGGGCGCCCCCGCCCGGGAGATCGCCACCCGCCTCATGCACCTCGGCGCGGCCGTCAGCTACCACGACCCCTACGTCCCGTCCTGGAGCGTCCTGGACCGCCCGGTCCCGCGCGCCGACACCCTCTACGAGGCCGCGGCCGACGCCGACCTGACGATCCTGCTCCAGCAGCACCGCACCTACGACCTCCAGGGCCTGGCCGTCAAGGCCCAACTCCTCCTGGACACCCGGGGCGCGACCCCGGCGGGCGCGGCCCACCGGCTCTGAGCTGCTACTGTGCGGGCCTTCTGGGCACATCCGTGCCCGTATTCACTCTTCGGGGGACCGCATGACCCAGCCGCCGCACCCACAGCCGCAGGACGCCAACCCGTACGCCAAGGAGCAGCCGCCCCAGCCGGCCCCGGCTCCGGACCAGCCGCAGCCGTACACCCCGTTCCCGCAGCAGCAGCCCCAGCCGGGCTTCGCGATGGCGCCGCCGCAGGCTCCCGCCCGCGGCAACCTGGGCCTCGGGATCCTCGCCGGTTTCGTGACGATGCTGGCCGCGGCCGGGGCCTACGGCGGCATCCTGGGCGGGACCGAGCACGAGATCGGTTACGCGGCCGTCGGCGTCGGCTTCCTGGTCGGCCTCGTCACGGGCAAGGTCGCGGGGCGCAACCCCGTGGCGCCCGTCGCCGCCGCGCTCATGTCGCTGGTCGGCGTCTACTTCGGCCAGCTGCTCGGCGAGGCCATCATCGGCGCCAAGCAGCTCCCGGTCACGGTGACCGAGCTGTTCACCGACCACTTCGACCTGCTCAACGAGGCGTGGAAGGCCGACGCCGACTTCCTCACCTTCGTCTTCTTCGCCGTCGCGGGCATCGCGGCGTTCGGCGCGACCAAGCGCGCGGCCGGCTGAACCGGCCGGGACAGACGTGGGGCCCCGCCGCCGCCCATCACGTACGCGTCGCCGACCTGGGCCTGGAGGAAGCTGATGACGGCGCCGACG
>NZ_JBEXOS010000023.1:0-97828 GCF_040611655.1 Streptomyces sp. NPDC006552 | reverse complement strand
GCTCGGTGCGCTTCATGTGTCCGGGCAGGAGATCGCCTGGGACCGGGTCCTGCCCGGCGCCACCCCCGTCGACCTGCCCCCCTACGCCTTCCAGCGGCAGCGCTTCTGGGCGGAACCCGCCCGGCGCGGTGGAGCCGACGCACGACGGTCGGGCCTCGTAGCGGGCGACCACCCCTGGCTGACCGCGGTGCTCACGCTCGCCGACGGCCAGGGGCACCTGCTGACCGGCCGGCTGGCACCGGCCGAGCACCCGTGGCTGCGCGACCACGCCGTCTTCGGCTCCGTCCTCGTCCCCGGCACCGGTCTGCTCGACCTCGCCCTCGCGGCCGCCCGCACGGTCGGCGCGGGCCGCGTGGCAGAACTCACCCTCGCCCAGCCGCTGGTGCTCGGCGAGAACACTCCCGTGCGGATCCAGGTCAAGGTCGGCGAACTCGACGACGGCCACTGGCCCCTCACGATCCACAGCCAGCCGGAAGCGACCGCGGAGGCCGCCTCCTGGACCATGCACGCGACGGGCCGGCTGGCGGCCGACGCGCAGGACCCGCCGCGCGACGGCCTCGCCGGGCTGCGCGACTGGCCGGTGGCGGGGACCGAACCGCTGCCGCTCGACGGCCTCTACGAGCGGTTGGCCGGCCAGGGCATCGAGTACGGCCCCGCCTTCCGAGGACTCACGGCCCTGGCCCGGCAGGGCGACGTGGTGTACGGGCGAGTGGTCCTGCCGGAGGCCGAGCACGCGTCCGCGCCCGCCTTCGGGGTCCACCCGGCGCTGCTGGACGCGGCCCTGCACACGCTGGCCGGTGTGGACACCGGTGAGCGGCCCGAGGACACGGTGCCGCTGCCGTTCGCCTGGACGGACGTCTCGCTCTGCGCGGTGGGCGCCACCGAACTGCGCGTGCGCCTCGAGGTCGAACCCGCGGTGGCGGGCGCCACCGGCCGCCGGGTCACGGTGCTCGCCACCGACCCGGCCGGCGAACCGGTGCTGCACGCGGCCGGACTGGAGATCCAGCAGGCGAACGCGGCACAGCTACGGGTCGCCGGACCGAGCGCCACCGACCATCTGTACCGCGTCGACTTCCAGCCCGTGGAACCGCCCGGGACCACACCGACCGCCCTCGGCACCGTGGTGCTCGGCGACGGCGACCGCGACCGCGACCGCCACGGTGATGGTGACGCGGTGGCCACGCCCCTGGACGCCCCCCGCTTCACCGACCTCGACACGCTGCTCGCAGCCGGCGACCCGCCCCGCCGGATCGTCGTGGACGCGACGGGCACGGCCGACGAGCCGGACGGCGGCACGACGGCCCGCGCCGCCACCCTCGACGCGCTCGCGGTGTTGCAGCGGCTCCTGTCCGAGCCGAGCCTCGCCGGCACCGAGCTGGTCTGGCTGACCCGGGACGCGGTCGCCGCCCGGCCCGAGGACGGCGTGGCCGCGCTCTCCCAAGCGCCCCTGTGGGGGCTGATCCGCTCCGTACGGGGCGAAGTCGCGGACCGTGTGCTGCGGCTGATCGACCTCGACGGCGGCGCCGAGCGGACCGCGCAGGCGGAACTGCTGGCCGCGGCGCTCACGGTCGAGGACGAACCCGAACTGGCCCTGCGCGGGACGACGCTCCACGCCCCGCGCCTGGTACGGGCGAACCAGGGCGACGGCGCCCTCGTGCCGCCCGCCGGAAGCGGCCCCTGGCACCTCGACCTCCGCGAGAAGGGCAGTATCGACAGCCTCGAACTGGTGCCGGTGGACGACACCGAGCCCCTCGGCGAGAACGAGGTGCGCATCGCGGTCCGGGCCGCGGGCATGAACTTCCGGGACGTCCTGAACGCCCTCGGCATGGTCGCGACCCCCAAACTCGGCCTGGAATTCGCCGGCGTCGTGCTGGAGACCGGATCCGCCGTGGCACACCTGCGGCCCGGTGACCGCGCCATGGGACTGGCGCTCGGCAGCTTCGGTACCGAGGTGCGCGGCGACGGGCACCTGATGGTGCGGCTGCCGGACTCGCTGACGTTCGAACAGGGCGCGACCATCCCGCTCGCCTTCCTCACCGCCTACTACGCGCTCACCGAACTGGGCGCTCTGCGAGCCGGCGAACGACTGCTGGTGCACGCCGCGGCCGGCGGTGTCGGCATGGCCGCCGTGCAGCTCGCCCGGCACGCGGGGGCGGACGTGTACTGCACCGCGAGCCAGGGCAAGTGGCCGGCCGTGCGGCGGCTCGGGGTGCCGGCGGACCGGATCGCCTCCTCCCGCGACACGGACTTCGAGCGGCGCTGGCTGGCCGCCACCGGCGGGGCGGGCATGGACGTCGTCCTCAACTCGCTGGCCGGCGAGTTCACGGACGCGTCGCTGAGGCTGCTGCCCCGGGGCGGTCGGTTCCTGGAGATGGGCAAGACCGACATCCGCGAGGCCCGGGAGGTCGCCGCGGCGCACCCGGGCGTGGCGTACAGCGCCTTCGACCTGATGTCCTTGGAGCCGTCGCACCTGCACCGGATGTTCGACGAACTGACGCACCTCCTGGACCTCGGTGAGATCCGGCCGCTGCCGTATCTCGCCTACGACGTACGGGAGGCGCCCAGCGCCTTCCGCCACATGGCGCAGGCCCGGCACATCGGCAAGATCGTGCTGACCGCCCCCGCCGCGCTCGACCCGCACGGCACCGTGCTGATCAGCGGCGGCACCGGGGAACTCGGCCGCCGGGTCGCCCGCCGTCTGGTGACCGGGCACGGCGTGCGCCACCTCGTCCTGACGTCCCGTCAGGGCGCGGCCGCGCCGGGCGCCGCGGAGCTGACCGCGGAGCTGACCGCGGCGGGCGCCGCGTCCGTACGCGTCGTGGCCTGCGACGTGGCGGACCGGGAGCAGGTCGCCGCGGCCGTCGCCGAGGCCGGACGGGAGCACCCGCTCACCGGCGTGGTGCACCTGGCGGCGGTGCTGGACGACGGAGTGGTCACCCAGCAGACCCCGGAACGGTTCGACCGGGTCCTGGCCCCCAAACTGAGCGGGGCCCGCAACCTGCACGAGGCGACCCGCGACCTCGACCTCGCCGCCTTCGTGCTCTTCTCCTCCGTGGCGGGCACGATCGGTTCGCCCGGCCAGGGCAACTACGGTGCGGCCAACGCCTTCCTGGACGCCCTCGCCGCACACCGCCGCCGCAGGGGCCTGGCCGGGACCAGCCTCGCCTGGGGCCTGTGGGCGCAGGAGGGCGGCATGACGGCGGGGCTCGGCGACGCCGGGCTGGCCCGTATGCGCCGCCAGGGCGCCCTGGCGATGACACCGGACGAGGGCCTCGCCCTGTTCGACGCCGGCCTGGACCGGGCCGACGCGCACCTGGTGCCGGGCAAGCTCGACCTGGCCCGGCTGCGGTCGGCCGACGGGGAACGGCTGCCCGCCCTGCTGCGGCTGCTGGTGCGGCAGAAGCCGAAGCGGGCCGGCCACTCGGCGCAGCAGTCGTCCGCGCTGCGCGACCGGCTGGCGTCGCTGCCGGGCGACGAACGCGCCGCCGCACTGCGGACCTTCGTCCAGCAGGAGGTCGCCGCGGTGCTCGGCCTGCCGGACTCCGCCGAGGTGCCGCTGGACACACCGATGCGGGAGCTGGGCTGGGACTCGCTGATGGCGGTGGAGCTGAAGAACCGCATCGACAGATACACGCGGATCGCCGTGCCCAGCACACTCGCGTACGACTACCCGACGCCGAGCGCCATCGCCGGTTTCCTGCACGCGCAGTTCACCCCCGACGAGCCGGCCCCCGAGGACGGGCCCCCGCTCGACCCGGCCGGGGCCGCGCAGTGGGCCCTGGGCCGGATCAGCGCCGAACAGCTGCGCCACAGCGGGCTGCTGGACCGGCTCCTCGAACTCGCCCGGCCCGAGACGCAGGACAGCGCCGTGGCCGCGCTGCAGAGCGCCGAGGACCTGACGGCCGAGGAGATGGACCGCGCCCTGGACGCCGTGCTCGGCACCCTGTGACCCGCCCGCCGCGCCGCTGCGGGAACGCTCGAGCGCGGCTCGAGCACCGGTGGTGAAGGTGGTGGGGGAGCCGTCCGCCCGTGGCCGGGCGGGCGGAGCCCCGCGCGTCCGGCCGGCCGCGCCCGTCCCCGCCCCTCACACAGGAGCTGATCAAGTGACAGAGACACCACAGGCTCCCCGGGGCCGGTGGGTGGCCCTCGGCGTGCTGGGCCTCGCCTCCTTCCTGGACGGCCTCGACACGAACATCGTGACCGTCGCGCTGCCCAGCATCCAGCGGGACCTGGACGTGGGCTTCGCCACCGCACAGTGGACCATGGCCGGTTACGCCCTCGCCTTCGCCATGTTCCTGATCACCGGCGGGCGCCTCGGCGACATCCTCGGCGCCAAACGCGTCTTCATCACCGGCGTCGCCCTGTTCACCCTGGCCTCCGTCGTCGCGGGCCTCGCGTTCTCCCCGGTGATGCTGGTGGGGGCGCGCTTCGCGCAGGGGCTCACCGCCGCCCTGATGCTCCCTCAGGTCATGGCGGTCATCGTCAGGGTCTTCGACCGCAGGGAATGGCCGCTCGCGGCCGGCCTGGTGGGCGGCATGCTCAGCATCGGAAGCATCGGCGGCCCCCTGCTGGGCGGCCTGCTGACCGACCTGGACCTCATGGGCCTGGGCTGGCGCACCGTGTTCTACGTCAACGTGCCCGTGGGCCTGTGCGCGCTGGTCCTCGGCGCCCGGTACCTGCCCTCCTTCCGCGCCGAGACACCGGCTCGGCTGGACATCCCCGGCGTGGCGCTGCTCACCGCGGTCTCGGTGGGACTGCTCTACCCGGTCATGCAGGGCAGGGAAGAGGGCTGGCCGGGCTGGATGTTCGCGATGGCGGGCGCCGCGGTGCTGCTGCTGCTCGTCTTCGTCGGCTACCAGCGCAGGCGCCACCAGGCGGACGGCTCCGCCCTGGTGCCCCCGACCCTCTTCCGCCACCGGTCCTTCTCGGTGGGGCTGCTCGTGTCCCTGCTCGCCTTCACCGGCATCTCCTCGTTCTCCTTCGTCCTGACGTACCACCTGCAGTTCGGACTCGGCTGGTCCGCCGGGGCCACGGCATGGGCCATCGCCGCGTGGCCGCTGGGCATCGTCGCGACGTTCCAGATCGCCTTCCGCCTCAGCGCGGGCCGGGAACGGCTGTTCGTGGCGGCGGGCGCCGTCGTGATGGCGGCCGGCTCACTGGCCGCGCTGTGGTCCGTGCACGCCCGCGGCGCGGAACTCACCTGGCCGTACGTGGCGCTGGCCGCGCTGCTCACGGGGCTCGGCATGGGACTGTCGACGCCGATCCTCGCCACGTCCGTACTGGGCGACCTGCCACCGCAGGACGCGGGCGCGGGGTCCGGGGTGGTCAACGCCACCACGCAACTGGGCTCGGCTGTCGGTGTCGCCGCCGTGGGCGCGCTGCTCTTCGCCCTCGTCGGCGACGTCCCGGGAGCGCCGGCCGACCGCGCCGCCGACTTCAGTGCCGCCGTGCCCCTGACGCTCTGGTGCAACGTGGCCGCGTTCCTGCTGACAGCCGTGCTCGCCCTGCTGCTGCCCCGTGGCCACACGTCCGGGTCCGCGAACGGCGCGGCGACGGAAGGCCCCGCAGCGGCCGGCCGGCCCGACGGCGCCCTGGTGGCCGATCCGGTGTAGCCGGTCCGTACCGCCGACGCTCAGGGAGACCGCGTTTTGAGCGGCGGTGAACCGATCCTCGTCCCGAAGGGGGCCCCTTGTGGGCCCCCTTCACCGTTGACAGGCCCAGAAGCTCCCGGAAGCGCACCGGACAGCTGGGCGGCGCCTCGCGAAGCGTTCCAGCGCGACTGGAGAGACCAGGGCCGGTCCGCCCGTCGGAGCTAGCGTGCGGCAGACGGTTTCGGCCATGACGACAGGGCCGTGGCGCCGGACTCCGGTGCACCGCCACCGCCGGCCGTCGCCACCTCGCGACCACAGACCAGGAGAGTCATGTCCCGACGCCTCTTCTTCCCGCAGTCCGCGACCGAGACCTACCCCGGCACGATCCCTGACCAGAACGCGACGACGGACCGGCCCTTCTACGTCCTGCTGGGGCCGGACGGGGCCGGCAAGTCCTCCGTGATGACGGAGATCGCCGACCGGCTGCCCGGCTGGCGGACCCTCTCCACCGACGACGCGTTCGTCGGCCCCGAGCACCGGCTCGTCACCCGGCTGCGGCACGACGTGGTCGAGGGACTCCTGCCGAAGCTCGGCACCGACTACTCCGCCGACTTCCTGGCCGGCCTCCTGCAGACCGCCGTCATCCACCTGAAGGACCAGGTGGAGCGCTACGACCCGCGGGTCCCGCTGCTGGTCGACTCGTACTACTACAAGATCCTCGCGAAGTGCCGGCTCGCCGGCGTCCAGGACAACCCCATGTACACGTGGTGGCGCTCGTTCCCGCAGCCGCGCGCGGTGGTCTACCTCGACGTGTCGCCCGAGACCGCCTGGCGGCGCTCGGGGAACGGCGCGCGGCTCAACCCCCTGGAGTACTTCGGTGCCCGCCCCGAGTGGCTGGGCTTCGAGAGCTACCAGAAAGGCCTGCGCAAACTCATGTGGGAGGAGATACAGGACATGCCGGTGACCGTCATCGACGAGCGACCCGACACGGCACGGACCGCGGACGCGGTGGTGGAGGTGCTTACCGCATGAGCGACACCACAGCGGCCACCGGCTGGGCGGCCCCCGGCCATGCCGACCGCTACCGCGAGCGGGTCTTCGCCGAACGCGGCCGGCTGGCCGCGCAGTGCGCGGACGCGGCCGGGTGGCAGGGGCGCGTCCTCACCGACCTCGTGGAGTTCAACGCCGGCACCGAGTTCGGCAGAGCGCACGGGTTCGACCGCATCCGCTCCGTCGACGACCTGCGCAAGGCCGTCCCCGTGCAGGACTACGCCGCCCACGCGCCGCTGATCGAGCGCATGGCGCAGGGTGAGACCGGCGTGCTCACCGCCGACCGGCCGGCCGTCTACTTCACCAGCAGCGGCAGCACCGGCGACCACAAGAAGATCCCGGTCACCCCGCGGTTCATGCGCACCACCTTCTTCCCGTTCTACTACGCGGCCTGGGCGCCCCTGCTGGAGAACTTCCCCGACGTCACGGCACGGGCCGACGCGGTGCTCAACCTCAAGCACGACCCGCTGGCCGCGCCGCCCACCACCCGCGACGGCCACCCCCATGTCGGGGCCAGCCAGGTCGACTTCGGCGCGAAGTTCGGCGAGCCCCTCTCCGCGGAACTGGGCACCGCCGCGCCCTGGGCCACGCTGCCGGTGGACGTCGCCCCCGACGACCACCTGGAGAAGATGTACCTGCGGCTGCGGCTGGCCGTGCAGAGCGACGTGCGCTGCGTCATCGGTATCAACCCGGCGATGATCGCGGCCGTCCCCTACCAGCTGAACCTCTGGTGGGAACGCATCGTCAAGGAGGTGCGCGACGGCCTGCTGGGCGGGGTGCGCGCCGTCGCCCCGGACCCCCGCCGCGCCGCGGAACTGGAGCGGCTGGCCGACTACTTCGGCACCGTGACCCCGGCCCACGTGTGGCCCGGCATGCGGGCCCTGTTCGGCTGGACGACCGGCGTCGCCTCCCTCTACCTCCCGGCGCTGCGCGCGGGCTTCGGCGCGGGGGTGACCGCGCTCCCGGCGCCGGTCGCCGCGTCGGAGGGGCCGGTGGGTGTGCCCCTGGACCGGCACGGATCGGCGGGCAGCCTCGTGGCGTCGGCCGCCGTCTACGAGTTCGTCGACGCCGCGACCGACCTCACCCCCGACGCCGACACCCTGCTGCCGCACGAACTGGAGGAGGGCCACGAGTACCACGTGATCTTCACTCACGTCGGCGGTCTGTACCGCTACGCCGTCGGAGACGTGGTCCGGGTCGTCGACCGGACCGGCGGGGTACCGCGCCTCGCCTACGCCGGGCGGGCCGGGCGCTCCGACGCGGCCGGGGAGCGGCTGCGCGAGTCGCAGGTCGTCCGCGCGCTGCGGACCGCCCTCACCAGGACCGGCCTCGAACTCGTCAACGTCGCCTGCCGGACCGGCGGATCCGCCGGGACGGCCCAGCACTACACCTTCGCCGTCGCCCCCCGGTCGCCCTGGCAGCCGTCCGAGGCCGCGAGCTTCACCGCCGCACTCGACGCCGAGCTGGGGCGGGAGTCCGCCGACTACCTCCGCGCCCGCACCGGCGGCCGGCTGGCCGCCCCCCGGCTGCGGTTGCTCGACGCGGAGGCGTTCCACCGCGACTGGCACGCGGCGGTCGGCAGCGGCATCCGGCCCACCCAGGTCAAGGACCGGCTCTTCCGCCAGGACCCCGCCCTCTGGCAGCGGCTCACCGGCACCGCCGCCCCCGACCGCACCTGATCCACCGGCCGGAGCGCGGCGCGCCCCGCCGCCCGGCCGCACACCGCTTCGGCCACCGTCCCGACCTCTGCCCCGGACCCCGAGGAGCCCCCATGACCGACCTCAACCCCGTGGAACGGACCGCGTTGCTCACCGCCGCCCTGCGGGCCGCGGAGACCCGGCGCGCGGACCGCCTCTACGAGGACCCGTACGCCGCCCGGCTCGCCGGCGACGCCGGTCCCGGACTGCTGGCCGAGGTGCGGGACGCGACCTTCCCGCCGGACCGGCCGCGCACCCTGCCCAGCACCCCCGACTACAACGCGATCCGCACCCGGTTCTTCGACGACTTCCTGCGCACGGCGGCCGCGGACCCGGACCTGACCCAGGTCGTGCTGGCCCCGGCCGGCATGGACTCCCGGGCCTACCGCATGCCGTGGCCGGAGCACATCCGCTACTTCGAGATCGACCGGCCCGCCGTACTGGAGTTCAAGGCGGAGCGGCTCGCAGGGGTCGCCCCGCGGGTGGCGCACCGCACCGTCGCCGTCGACCTCACCGCGGACGACTGGGAGAGCCACCTCGTCGACGCCGGGTACGACCCCGAACTCCCCGCCATCTGGCTGCTGGAAGGGCTGCTCTACTACATCCCCGAGCCGGACACGCACCGCATGCTGAAGCGGGTGGCCGCCCTCGCCGCGCCCGGCAGCCGTATCGCCGCCGACCTGGTCAACGAGGCCGCGCTCGAGCTGCCCGAGATGCGCGGCCTGCTGGACGTCTTCGACAGCTGGGGCTGCCCCTGGCTGTTCGGCAGCGACGAGCCCGAAGCGCTCTTCGCGCGCTACGGCTTCGACGTCCGGGCCGCCCAGCCGGGGGAGGAGGGCGCCGACTTCGGACGGTGGCCCGACCCGGTGCCGCCCCGGGACGTCAAGGACGTACGCAGGGTGTTCTTCGTCCACGGACGGCTGCGTTGATACCGGCGGCCGACCCGCCCGTCATCGTCGTGGGGGGCGGGGTGGCCGGCCCGGCGACCGCTCTGGCGCTGGCCCGCCGCGGGGTGCGCGTACGGCTCCTGGAGCGTTCGGGCCCGCCGCCGGACGGCCCGGCGGCCAAGGCCGCCCAGCTGTGGGAGCGGCCCGCCATGCCGCAGCGCGGACACTCCCACGTCCTCAACTCCCTGGGCGTGCGCGTCCTGCGCCAGGAGGCGCCCGACCTGCTGGCGAGCGCGCTGGAGGAGGGCGCGCGCCTGCTGGACCTGACCGAGGCGGCGCCCGGCGCGGCGGCCGGAGGCGGCGCCGCCGACCCGGAACTGGTGACCCTCGCGGTCCGCCGCTCCCTGCTCGACCTGCTCCTGCACCGGGCCCTGGCCGCCCAGCCGGGCGTCGTCGTGGAGTACGGCACGACGGTCCGTGGCCTGTGGCTCGACCCCTCCGGGAGCCGCGTGCGCGGGGTGTGGACCGGCCGGGGCGAACGGATGGCCGCCCGGTCGGTGGTGGACGCCACCGGACGCGGCGCCGCTTCCCGCGCCTGGCTGTCGGCGGCGGGCGCGCCGCCCGCCGCCGACCTGAGCGACCCCGTACGGCTGCGCTGCTTCACCCGCTTCTACCGCCTGACCGACCCCGACGGCCCGCTGCCCGGCCCCCTCAACCGGGGCAACGCCGCGGGCGCCGTCTGGGACCACTACGCGGCGGTCGCGCACCCGGCCGACAACGGTGTCTTCGCCCTCTCCCTCGGCACCCTCACCGGCGACACGGCCACCCGCGCCCTGAGCGCTCCCGCCGCCTTCACCGCCGCCGCCCGGCTCACCCCGCACCTTTCGGCGTGGACCCGCCCGGGCGTCGCGACGCCCCTGACCGACGTCCGGGTCATCGCCGCCCCGGCGAACACGCTGCGCGGCACCGTCCGCCCCGGCGCCCCCCAGGTGGCCGGGGTGTTCCCGGTCGGCGACGCCGCCTGCGTCACCGACCCGCTCTACGGGCGCGGGCTCTCCCTCGCCCTTCAACACGCCTTCCGGCTGGCGGACCTCCTCGCCGGCCACCCCGCCGCGGACGCCGCCCAGGCGGAACAGGCCGCCCAACTCGCCGACGGGATCATGCGCCCCTGGTACGAGCAGGCGGTGTACGACAGCCGGGCCCGGACCCTGCTGTGGCAGGCCCGCGCAAACGGCACCGCCCCCGCGGCGCCGCGGCCCGCCGCCCCCGGCCGCCCGGACCTGGCCCGCATCGGGCACGCCGCCGCCGGCGACGCCACCGTATGGCGCGGCCTGACCCGCGTGCTGATGGGGCTGGACACGCCTGCCCAGGTCTTCGACAGCCCCGCCTTCCGGGACCGGGTGACGGCGGCCGGCCCGGCCACCGCCCCGGCCGGCCGGCGTCCGCCCACCCGGCAGGACCTGCTGGCCGCCCTCACCGCCGCCGGGGAGGGCTGATGGCCGGCCGCAAGAAGGTGCTGATCGCCCCGATCACCGTCACCCCGTCCAAACCCCTGACCCCCAGCCACCTCAAGGGTCTGTTCTGGACGGACGTGATGTACCGGGCCACCGCGCAACTGGCCGACGTCACCTACCGCTACAGCCACACCACCTACCACCCCACCGAACAGACCCTGGGCTTCTGGGAGTACCTCGACCGCACCCGCGGCGACACCGACTACGCCCTCCTGTCGGAGGAGGACATCGGTGAGCTGTACGTCGGCTACCGGGCCGAAGGCAGGTCCGTCACCGCCGAGGACGTGCGCCCGTACGCCGACGCCGTCGAGAACAACGGTTTCGTCCATCCGGCCGGTGCCCGCGTCCTGCGGCTGTGGTCCGACCACTACCGGCGTCTTGGCCTGCACGACCCCGGGCTCCTCGCCCACCAGCCGCCCGGCCTCGGCCTGGAGGAGATGGTCGACACCCTGACCGGCCTCGGCATGGGCCTGGACCAACGCGGCGTCGGGGGACCCGTGTTCCTCGACGCCACCCGGTTCGGCCTGCCTCTGCGCCAGGTCATCACGGCCGACGGCCGCCCCAACTACCTCGCCTGCGCCCTGCGCGAACTCCTGCCGCTCGCCGCCTGTCACGACGAGGTGGTGGTCCTGTACGACCGCGAGCTCGACCCCGACTACCAGCTCCTCGAACGCGTGCTCACGCGGCAGGGACCGACGGTGCACCGCGTGCCCATCGGCCGCGTGCCGATCGACGGAAAGGTCACCTCCGCACGGCACGGCGGCTGGCACGACCACACCGTCGCCGCCCTCCTGCGCTCCGCCGGCGAGGAGTACGACCCGGCGGTCCTGCGGCTCGGCATGCGCCTCTACTTCATCGCCCTCCTCGGCCCCGGACAGCGGGAGTCCTTCCGCCACGACCTGCTGCGCAAGAGCCTGGCCCGCGCGGGACAACTGCTGCGCCGGGCCGAGGACGTACCGCCGTGCGAGCCCGGCGACCTGGCCCGGCTGCTGGCGGCCCACCGGCGCGACCACACCCACGTCGACCCCTACCGACTGACGTCCTCCCTGCTCGGCCGGGGCCGTCACACCCCCGACCGCTCCCTGCTCACCACGGTGTTCCTATGACCCTCAGCTCCGAGACCCTGCTCACCGTGGCGGCGGACCGGCTGCGCGCCCTGCGCCCCGAGATCGCCGCCCGGCTCGATCTGTCCACCCCGGCCGCCCTGCGCGACGCCAAGGCCGCCGTCAACGCCCCGGTGGCGGACACCCAGGACGAGACCCTGGTCGTCACCGTCGTCGGCGACCTCTCCCCCCTGGTCTGGGTGCGCGAGGCATGCCGCTTCGCCCTGTCCGTACCGGCCGACCGGGCCGTGGCCTGGCAGCGCTCCTTCACCCGCACCGTCTACCTCGCGGGCCGCCCCGACAACCTCCGGGAGCGCTTCGCCTTCGACCACATCTCCGCCGACGGCTCCGTGGCGTGGGCCGGCCCCGCCCCGTCCGACACCACGCGTGCCCTGCGCCGGCTCCTGCGGACCTTTCACGGCGCCCGCACGCTGCCCACCTGGACCCCCACCACCGTGGAGATCCCCGAACCGGTCACGCCCGACCCAGAGCCCCGCCCGCGCCACCGGCCCCCGGTCCACCGGGACCTGTACATCGCCACGGCGAAGGTCACCGTCGCCGACGCGCTCGTCCAGGTGAACCACCTGCTGGCCGAGGCGGTCCTGGAAGGGGTCATCGCGCCCGGGGACCACGTGACCCTGCGCCCGGTGCCCCGGCTGTCGGGCCTGGACATGCCGTTCGCCGCCCTGCGCGTCGACACCGACAACCAACGCCCGCACGAACTCCGCGCCTACGCCGGACTGACCCAGGAGACCGCATGGTGACCCACGCCCCGCCCACCGCGCCCCCGGACCCGACGCGCCCCGTCCGCCTGGGCATCCACGGCTCGCCGCACCTGGCGACCGGCATCATCACCGCCGCGGGCCTGCGTCCGGACGCCTTCGCGTTCGTCCCCTACGACGTCACCGAACCGTTCGTCCCGCTGCGCGACGGCACCGTCGACGCCATGATCGTCAAGTACGACATCGAGGAACCGGACATCGCCTTCAGCAGGCCGGTGGCCCACGACGCGCGGGCCGTGATCGTCGGCGCCCACCACCCGCTCGCCACCCGGGAGACGGTCTCCGTCGAAGAGGTCGCCCGCTACGACGCCTTCGCCCGCCCCGGCGACTTCCCGGCGCACGTCTGGGACCGGGTCGTGCCCCCGCGCACCCCCGCCGGCGCGCGCATCCGCCGGGTCCACCGGATGACGACGCTCGAAGCGATGAACGCCATCCTCGCCACCACGGACGCGGTCCACCTCTCCTTCCTCTCCCTCCGGGACGTCGTGCCGCCCGGCATCAGGGTCGTACCGGTCCACGATCTGCCGCCCGCCCCGGTGGCGCTGGCCTGGCTGCGCGAGCCCGGGCCGGCGCGGCACGTCACGGAGTTCGTCGCCGCGGCCGGCGGAGACCGGCGATGAGCGCCGCGCGGCGCTGCCCGGTCGTGCTGCTGCACGCGCTGTCGCTGGACGCCTCGATGTGGCAGGAGACGCGCGGCGCGCTCGAAGGACGGGGGCACCAGGTCGTCGCCCCGCACCAGCGCGGTTTCGGTGGCACGCCGCTGGGCCCGGCCGGCCCCTCGCTGGACGTGGTGGCGGACGACCTGGCGCGTACGCTCGACGCCGAAGGCATCGAACGCGCCGTCCTCGTGGGCGCGTCGATGGGCGGTTACACCGCGATGGCGTTCCTGCGCCGCCACCCCGGCCGGGCGCTCGGCCTGGCGCTGGTCTCCACCCGGGCCACGGCGGACGACGCGGCCGCGCGCACGGCGCGCGAGCGTTTCGCCGCCGCCGTCACCGACCCCGAGCGGGGACCCGCGCTGGTGGCCGCCGCGGCCGGGCAGCTGGTGGGCCCCGGCACCCGGGAGCGGCACCCGGCGCTCGCCGCCCGCGTGGCCGCGACGGCGGCCGCCGCCGAACCCGCCGCGCTGGCCTGGGCGCAGCGCGCCATCGCGGCCCGCGAGGACTGCCTCGACGTACTGCGGGCGACGGACGTGCCCGCCGTGGTGATCACCGGGCAGGAGGACACGCTGATCCGGCCCGCCGATGCCGCCGCGGCCGTGGCGGCCCTGCCGAGCGGACGGTGGCAGGCGCTGGCCGGAGCGGGGCATCTGCCGCCGCTGGAGACCCCCGGACCGTTCCGGGCCGAACTCGACGCCCTGCTGGGCCAGGTACAGGAGGCGGCATGCTGACCGACGACCACCGGGCGTGGGGCCATGCCGCGTCCACCGGCCTCGGCTTCACCCACCACACCATCGTCGACGCGCACTTCCAGGCCTGCCGCGAGGACTACCTCCAGCTCCTGGACCGGGCCGGGATCCAGCCGGGGTGGCGGGTGCTCGACGCGGGCTGCGGCAGCGGGGACTTCCTGCCGTGGCTGGCCGAACTCGTCGGCCCGGACGGGCAGGTCAGCGCCGTCGACCTCGCGGCGGAGAACGCGGCTCTGGCCCGCCGCCGCCTGCCCGGGCACCCCGCCCTCAGCCCCGCCCGGGTGCACCAGGGCGATCTGCGCTCCCTGCCCTGGCCGGACGACACCTTCGACGCCGTCTGGTGTGCCAACACCGTCCAGTACCTGGACGACGCCGAACTGGGGCAGGTCCTCGCGGAACTGCGCCGCGTCGTGCGCCCCGGCGGGATCGTCGCCGTCAAGGACCTGGACGCCCACCTCATCACCGCCCGCCCGGCCGGTCCGTACCTCTTCTCCGACTTCTTCCGTGCCGCGGGCGCCCGCCCCGGCTACGCGCGGCAACTCCTGCGCACCCGGGACCTCTACCGCCATGTCGAGGCGGCCGGATTCCGGGACGTCCGGCAGCGTACGGTGCTCATCGAACACTTCGCCCCGCTGGGCGAGGCGGCCCTGCGCTTCTACAAGGCCGCGTGCGCCCGGCTGGCCGCGCAGGCCGGCGACCTCGGTCTCGGAGCGGGCTGGGAACCCTTCGCCGACCCCGAGAGCGCGCACCACCCGCTGGACCGTCCCGACGGCTACATCGCCGAGGGGAACACCCTCGCGGTGGGCGTCGTCCCGCCTGGCTGATCCCCGTAGGCACCGACAGTGGCCGGCCCCGTCGAAGCGACGGGGCCGGCCACTGTCGTGCGCCGGAGGGGGCGTCCTGTCACCGGCGGGTGCCGGGCTTGGGGAGCGGGCGGGGGCGCGGGACGGAGCGCGGCTTGGGCTGGCGGACGTCGTGACCGCGGCGAGCGCCGTCGAACGGCGCGAACGAGAGGGACTCAGGTCGGTCGAACTGGTGTACTCGCATGTTGACTCCCGGAGGTCGCTGCGGTGTACTTTGATTGCAGTGGTTCGACCGTAGTACTTCACTTGCAGTGGTGTCAACACCTTCCGGAGGGAATTCCCTTGCGACAGAACTCGGCACGCCGTACCGCCCTCCTCGACGCGGCCATCGAGGTCCTCGCCCGCGAAGGCTCGCGCGGCCTCACGCTGCGTGCGGTCGACGCCCAGGCCGGCCTGCCCATCGGCACCTGCTCCAACTACTTCCGCAACCGTGACGAGCTGCTGCTCCAGATCGCGGGGCGTACCCACGAGCGCATCACGCCCGATCCGGACCAGGTCACGCAGACGATGCGCGCCAAGCCCGACCGCGACCTCGTGACGCTCCTGATGCGTCAGCTCCAGGGGCGCATGGAGGCCGACCGGGCGGGTTACCTCGCCATGCTGGAACTGCGCCTGGAGGCCACCCGCCGTCCCGGACTGGGGCGCGAGCTGAACAAGGTCCTCAGCCAGGTGCTGGAGGACAACGTCCGCTTCCACCTGGACGCCGGGCTGCCCGGCGACCGCATCGACGTCGTCGTGCTCTACCTCGTCATGCACGGCATGATCCTGGACGACCTCACCGTCCCCGAGGTGCTCGCGCCCTACGCGGGGGCCGACCTGGTCGGCGAGTTCACCCGGCGGCTGCTGGCTGACGACACCGTCCGTGCCGGGTGAGCGTCGCCGCCCGGGAGGTCCGGCAGGCGGCCGCCCGGCGCCGGGAACTCCGACGAGGCGCGAGCGGCGGGCGAGGCACTGCCGCGAAAGTGGCGTCGGCGGCAGACCGCGCCTTCGCGCCAGGCCCTGGCCGCCGCGGCGAGGTCGTCCCATCGCCACCGCGCGCCCGCCGTACCTCCTACCAGAACATGGAGAGCCATGTCCCGTCGCCTGTTCACCTCGGAGTCCGTGACCGAGGGCCACCCCGACAAGATCGCGGACCAGATCAGCGACACCATCCTCGACGCGCTGCTGCGGCAGGACCCCACCTCCCGCGTCGCCGTGGAGACCCTCATCACCACCGGCCAGGTCCACGTGGCCGGCGAGGTCACCACCAAGGCGTACGCGCCGATCGCGCAGCTCGTGCGCGACAAGATCCTGGAGATCGGCTACGACTCCTCGAAGAAGGGCTTCGACGGCGCCTCGTGCGGCGTCTCGGTCTCCATCGGGTCGCAGTCCCCGGACATCGCGCAGGGCGTCGACACGGCGTACGAGAACCGGGTCGAGGGCGCCTCACGCCACGACGGCGGGGACGAGCTGGACCAGCAGGGCGCCGGCGACCAGGGCCTGATGTTCGGCTACGCCAGCAACGAGACCCCGAACCTGATGCCGCTGCCCATCGAGGTGGCCCACCGCCTCTCACGCCGCCTGACCGCGGTCCGCAAGGACGGCACCGTCCCCTACCTGCGCCCCGACGGCAAGACGCAGGTCACCATCGAGTACCTGGGCAGCCGCCCGGTCCGGCTCGACACGGTCGTGGTCTCCTCGCAGCACGCGAGCGACATCGACCTGGACGCGCTGCTCACGCCGGACATCCGCGAGCACGTCGTCGAGCATGTCCTCGACGGCCTCGCCCAGGACGGCATCAAGCTGGAGACCGAGGACTACCGCCTCCTGGTCAACCCCACCGGACGGTTCGAGATCGGCGGCCCGATGGGCGACGCGGGCCTCACCGGCCGCAAGATCATCATCGACACGTACGGCGGCTCCGCGCGCCACGGCGGCGGCGCCTTCTCCGGCAAGGACCCGTCCAAGGTGGACCGTTCCGCCGCGTACGCGATGCGCTGGGTCGCCAAGAACGTGGTGGCCGCCGGTCTCGCCGCGCGCTGCGAGGTCCAGGTCGCCTACGCGATCGGCAAGGCCGAGCCGGTCGGTCTCTTCGTGGAGACGTTCGGTACCGCGGCCGTCCCGCAGGCCGACATCGAGCGGGCCATCAACGACGTCTTCGACCTGCGCCCGGCCGCGATCATCCGCGACCTCGACCTGCTGCGCCCGATCTACTCCCGGACCGCCGCCTACGGTCACTTCGGACGTGAACTGCCCGACTTCACCTGGGAGAAGACCGACCGCGCCGAGCAGCTCAAGGCCGCGGCCGGACTCTGACCCGCCCCTCGGTCCGCCGCCCGGACGGCGGACCCCCCGGCCAGATCTCCGTAACTCCCCGTTCAACCAATGGTGATGGGGTGCTCGACCTCGGGCAGGTAGCGTACTGTCACCCGCCAACTGCACCGAGAGACCAGAGCTGAGCAAGGGGCGGGACTGTGGCTGACAGCAGGGACACCTGGTGGGAACGAGCGGCGTGCCGCACGGCGGACCCGGAGGAGCTGTTCGTCGAGGGAGCCGCGCAGACCGGTGCCAAACGGATCTGCTCCGCCTGCGTGGTCAGGACCGAGTGCCTGTCCCACGCGCTGGACCAGCGGATCGAGTACGGCGTCTGGGGCGGCATGACCGAACGGGAACGCCGCGCCCTGCTGCGCCGCCGCCCGACCGTCTCCTCCTGGCGCCTGCTCCTGGAGACGGCGCGCGCCGAACACGGCCGGCGCCCGGCGCGGCCACAGGACGCGGCGGCTTCCTGAGCGCGCCGCCGCACGGCGCGGGGGCGGCTCTCCCGGCTACAGCCTGAACCGGGAGAGCCTCGGCGCGGCAGACCCCGCGGGGTTTCACTGCTGCACGCACCGTCCGCACCGGGTGTCCCGCCGGACGGGAACCACACCTGCGTTCTGGTTCGTAGGGGGCCGGGATCGTCTTCTGGGCCGGGGTTGTCTTCTGCCCGCTCACCGTCCAGAATGGTTACGTGCACCATGCTTTCCCCTGCGGGACGCTCCCCCTCGACTTCGTCGGCACGCTGCGCGCCCGCCGCAACGACCTGCCGGCGGAGAAGCTCGCCACCCCCGGGCTGCTCGACGCCTGGTTCGTGGAGTCCGGGATGCTCGATCTGGCGCCGGGCGCGAGCGAGGTGGACCTCGCCCTCGCCGTCGACCTGCGCGAATCGATCTACGACCTGGTCGTCGCCCGCATGGACGGCAAGCCGCTGCCCGCCGAGGCCGTCGCCGAGCTGAACCTGCACGCGTCGGGGCTGCCCGTCACGCTGCGGCTCGGCCCCGACGGCGCGACCCGCACCGGTTCGGTCCCGCAAGGGCTCGCCGCCCTCGCCCGTGAGGCCGTGGAGATCCTCGGCGGCCCCGACGGCGCGCTGCTGCGCGAGTGCGCCCGTCCCGAGTGCACCCAGACCTACCTCGACCGCTCGCGCGGCCACCGCCGGGAGTGGTGCGCGATGCGGACCTGCGGCAACCGCGTCAAGGCCGCGACGTACCGGGCCCGCCGGCACAGCGCCCAGGACTGACCGCCGGCCGCCGCACGCCTCACGAGCCGGAGTCGGCCCACAGCATCTCGGAGTCGTGCACCTCACCGGTCGGCCGCATCCCCAGCGCCGCCGCGACGCCCTCCGAGGCCCGGTGGCCCGGGTGCACATGTGCCACGCACCGCACCACCCCCTGGGTACGCAGCCACGCGGCCATGGCCGCGGCGCCTTCCTTGGCGTAACCGGCCCCCTGGAAAGCGTGGCCGACCACCCACGCCAGCTCGGCCTCGACCCGCTCCGGGTGCGCCCGGTAGAGCGTGGCCTGCACCGTGCCGACCAGCTGCCGGGTGGCCCGGTCGCGCAACAGCCAGTTGAGCCAGCCATGCCGTCCGTCGGGTGAGCGCCCCACGACCTGGCGCCGGTAGCGCGCCGCCAGCTCCTGCGGCGTCGGCGGGTCCCCGCCGATCCACGTGTGCAGCCGCGCGTCGCCGAGGACGGCGGCGGCTTCCGGGGCGTGCGCGACGGTCAGCGGTTCCAGCAGCAGCCGCGCCGAGTCGAGCTGGGCGGCGCCGGGCCAGGAATTCGATTCAGGCATGCGAGCGATTCTAACCGTCGCAGCTCAGAAAGGGTCCGGGCCCTGTCCAGGACTGATTCGCGAGCGGTTCTCAAGCGGTTCTCAAGCGGTTCTGGCCAATCTTTGTAGCGCCGCACCAGGCAAGAAGAACCGGGCATCACCGCCCGAAAAAACGGAGGCAGAAGAATGACGAACGGAACTGACGTCACCACCCAGAACCCCGACATTCTGCTCGACGCCGAACTGGACGCCGCGGCGCTGGAGGCGGCACTTCCCACGCTGGCCGAGAAGCTCGCCGTGCTGGCCGGCGACCTCTCCACGGACGAGCGCGCCGTGCTCAGCTCGATCGTGACCTCGGCCAGCCTCAACCTCCAGGAGCTGCAGAAGGGCAACGAGGAGGCGCTGTTCGTCTTCGCGAAGCCGATCTCGGCCGCCGCCACCCCGGAGATCCGCAGCCGCCTCATCGGCCTGCCGAACGAGCTGGGTCTCGTCGAGGACTGAGCCGGAGGCACCGGGCCGGCACCTCTCCACAGCGGAGAACAGTAAATAACCGAGAAAAGTCAGGGGATCTCGAAATGGCGTCTGCGGGCGAAGCTTCGGTAGTGGTACAGCGGTTGTCTCAGCTGTCGACGGGCCTCACCGCCGCAGAACGAGAGAACCTGAAATTCCTGCTGAGCATGGCCGCCGGTGGAATCATCAGCGGCCATGCCCAGGGAATCTCCAAAGAACTCCGGGACAAGGCACTCGGAGTTTCGCAGCAGTCGCTGCCGAAACTCCTGGCCGGCCCGCGAGAGAAATACCCCACCGGCATCGTGTTCCACGGCCGGGCACCCTTCCTCTCCGACGAACAGCTGACCACCCTCGACCAGGAGTCGCGCGAGTGCCGCTCCCGGGCCGAGCGGTTCATGGACCACTACGTGGCCTCCGGCGCCCCGGCGGCGAGGGAGGCGTCCCTCAGCGAGCCGGTCCGCGCCTTCCTCGGCGAGACCGTCGGCGCCGTCGCGCCGACGCGCCGGGCCAACTACCTGTACTACGACGAGCCCGGACTCGGCATCGATCCGCACGTCGACAAGGACGAGTTCTCGCTGAACATCCTCACCATGCTGGAGCACCGCTCGGGCGGTGGGCAGCGCTCCGAACTCATCCTTCACCCGCCGGGCCAGGACGCGATCCACTTCCACCTGCAGCCGGGGGAGTCGCTGGTCTTCTTCGCGGACAGCGTGACCCACCAGCGCACCAGGACCGTCGCGGACGAGTCGATCCGCCTGGTCTCCTTCGGCTACCGCACCCTTGAGGGGAACTCATGAGTGACACGTCGACCATGGGCCGGCGCCTCGCCGGTCTGCACGAACACCTGTCGCCCGCCGAGCAGGCGAACCTCAAGCTGATCCTGGGGCTCTCCGCCGGACGGCTCGTGGCCTCGGGCGAGGCCGGGGCGGCGCCGGGACGCGAAGCGGTCACCGACGCCCTGGAGATCCTCTGCCCCTACGACGTCGCGGACCCCCGCGGGGTGCAGTACCGAGGACGCCCCGACTTCCTCACCGAAGAGGTGCTGACCTCCCTCATCGCCGAGTCGCGGCACGTCGGCAGGACCGCCGTGCCCTACGACGAGCACTACCTCGGCCACGGCGGGCCCACCGCCAACCGGCTGGCGACCAGCCGTGAACTGGCCGACCTGGTGGCCTCGGTGGTGCCCAGGGCGGAGTCGACCGGGGTGGCGAGCTACCTCTACTACCGCGACGCGGGCCAGGGCATCATCCCGCACATCGACACGGACATCTTCTCCCTGAACGTGCTGATGATGCTCGAACACGACATCCCGGCGGGGACGCCGGAGCCCTCCGCGCTGCACATGCACTACGCGGACGGCAGCAAGGAGCGCTTCCAGTTGGAGCCCGGCGAGGTCGTCATCTTCCTGGCCGGCACCCAGGCCCACAGCCGCACACCGATCCGCCAGGACGAGCGGGTCTCCATCCTCACCTTCGGCTTCATGCCCGAGGGTGCTCCGCTGGACAACTACAAGCAATGACGGTCGCCCTCGGAATCCACTGTGGACACGAATCGTCCTGCGCCGTCGTCCGAGACGGCGTCCTGCTGGCCGCGATCCAGCAAGAACGGGTGACGCGGCGCAAATACGACGGCCAGGAAGCCCTGACCGACCGGCTCCCCGTGCGGGAGGTCCTCGCCGCGGCGGGGCTGACACTCGACGACGTCGACGTGATCGTCAGCTCCTTCCAGGCGGCGGGCCCCTCCGGCGTCGGGCTGCAACGGCCGCTGCTCTCCGCCTCCTTCAGCCTCTTCGACCCCTTCGACCCCCGCCACCACGTGGTCTCCCACCACCTGGCGCACGCGGCCTCGGCGGTGTACCCCTCGGGCTTCCCGGCGGCGGCCGTGCTGGTCTCCGACAGCGCCGGCACCACCTCGCGGGACGGCAAGGACTTCTACGTCCCCTTCGAGGAGTTCTTCCGCACGTACTACAGCGACGTGTCCGCCCCGGCGGTCCGCACCGAGATGCGCTCCCTGTACGCGTTCCGCCACGGCCGCTTCGAGCTGCTGGAGCGCGCGTTCAGCCAGCCGCACAACCAGCCGGACGTCTTCGTGCAGAGCGAAGCGAGCCTCTACGACAACGTCGCCAGGTTCCTGTTCCGCAAGGAGCACGCGCACGGCCAGCTCATGGCCCTGGCCGCGCTCGACAGCGACCGGCCCGCCCGGCTGACCGCCGACGACATCGTCACCCCCGGCAGCCCGCCACACCTGCACAACGGCTGGCAGCTCCTGGAGGCGGCCGCCGACCTCACCCAGAACGTCGACATCGCCCGCGCCACCCAGGAGGCCTTCAACCGCCTCATCGTCGCCCACGCCGCCCGCGCCGTGGACCTCAGCGGCCTTGCGGACCTGTGCTGCGCGGGCGGCGTCTTCCTGAACCTCTCGGGCAACAGCGCCATCCACGAACTGCCCCAGGTCCGGAACCTGTACGTACCCTCCTGCCCGCACGACGCGGGCATCTCCACCGGCGCCGCCTACCTCGGCTGGGCCCGCACCGAACCCACCCCGCCGGCGGGCGCGGCGAAGGTCACGTGCGACTTCCTGGGGCGCGCCGCCGAACCCGTCACGGCGCACCAGGCGGAGGGCCACGGCTACACGGTGACCGCCACCCCCGACACGGACCTGAACCGCGCGGCCGCCGGTGTCCTGCTCGACGGAGCCGTCATGGTCCGCTACGCGGGCCGGGCCGAGTTCGGCCCGCGGGCGCTCGGCAACAGGTCGATCCTGTGCCACCCGGTCGCCTGCCAGGACGCCAAGTCCAAGCTGAACAGCATCAAGAAGAGGCAGCCCTGGCGCCCGGTCGCACCCATGGTGCGGACGGAGGACCTGCACACGTACTTCACCGGGCCCGACGAAGCGCCCTTCATGAACTACGACTTCATGGTGCGCGAGGAGTACCGGGCCGTCCTCAAGGAGATCGTGCACGACGACGGATCGGCGCGGGTCCAGACGGTGACCCCCGACGACAACCCCGCCATCCACGAGATCCTCACCCACATCGCCGCGGCAGGTCAGATCCCGGTCCTGGTCAACACGTCCTTCAACGGGCCGGCCCAGCCGATCATCGAATCCGCGGACGACGCGCTGGACTTCGCCCGCAACCCGGAGATCGCGTTCCTCCTCGCCGAGGACGGCCTCTTCCGCTCCCCGCCGCCGGGCAAGACCCCCGTCCGGCGCTCGGCGGCGACGGCGATGGCGGCCTTCGGCTCCGGCGCCGACACGCGGTACGTGCTGAGCAACGGCGAGGCCCAGGTACCCATCGGCCGCGACCTCTTCGTGGCCCTGCTGGAGCAGGAGGCCGTCCTGACCGACAGCACCGCCGCCGACGTCGTCGCCTGCCTGCGCGCGGGTGTCCTCACCCGAGCCTGAACGGATGTCCGGAGAGCAGATGACGATCACCACCGCTCCACCGCAGACCCGGGAGACGCTGGCGCGATCGCTGCCGGTGGCGAACTTCCTCTCCTTCTTCGCCATCGCCGCGGTGGAGTTCTCGGTGCCGTTCGTCGCGGTCGACGCCCTCGGCGCCGACGCGACGATCGTCGCCGTCCTCGGCATCTGCCGGTTCGCCCCCCAGGTACTCCTGGCCGGACCGGCGGCCCGGCTGGTCGAACGCTTCGACCAGCGGGCCGTCATGCTCGGCTCCGAACTGCTGCGCGTGGCGGCCTTCGTCCTCGCGGCGCTCGGTCTCGCCTGCGCACCCGGTGTGGCCATCGGCGTCTTCTGCCTGGCCAACATCTCCCTCGCCTGCGGCTCCGTCCTGACCGCGATCTCCACCCAGGTACTGATCCCGCGGACCTTCCCGGACGCGGCCCTGCCGAAGATCTACGCACGGCTCGGCATCGCCGAGTCGTCGGCGGACGCGGCGGCGCCGTTCCTGACCGGCCTCGGCCTGGCCGCCTTCGGTCTGGCCCCCACCTTCGGCGCCGCCGCCGCCCTGGCCCTGGCCGCCTGCGCGCTCCTGACACGTATCCCGCGCGTCCGCGTACCGAGCACCACCACGGACCTCACCACCCCGGACACCACCCCGGACCTCGCCGTCCCGCGCAAGAGCACGCTGCGCGCCGGCTGGGCGGTCAACCTCCGTACCCCGGCCCTGCGTACGGTGACGGTGTGGTCCCTGTCCTACAACTTCGGGCAGTGCGTCATCGAAGCCGTCCTGCTGATCACCCTGCTGGACACGACCCCCCTCACCGCGGCGACGTTCGGCGTCATCCGCAGCTGCTCGGTGCTGTTCGCCGTGCTGGGCGCGTACCTGGCCGACCGGCTGCCCCCCGCGCTCCGCGGCGGCCGGGGCACCTCCCTGTTCGGGTGCGGTGCGGTCGGCGCGTACACCGTCATCGGGCTGGGGGCGTACGCCGGTGGCGGCGGGGGACTGCTGCTGGTGCTCGCGGGATTCGTCGTGGACGAGTTCTGCTCGGGCGTCGTCATGGTCCGCGTCCAGACCTTCCGCGCCCGCGCGATCACCGACGCGGAACGCCCGATGGCCACGGCGTCCTACCGCGCCGCGAACCTCACGGCCGTGCCGGTGGGCCTCGCGGTCGGCGGGCTCGCGGGCGTCATGATGAGCCCGGCCACGCTGCTGCTGGGCATCGGCCTGCTCATGACCGTGCCGGCCGCCCTGATCTGGTCCCGGCCGGTGCGGCTCTCATGAGCGCGCACCGCTGAGTGACGTGGCCGCGACCGGCGGAGAGCCGGCCGCGGCCACCTCTTTTGCGCCGCTACCGCGCAGGCGTGGCCGCGGCCCCCTCCGCGGTGAACGCGTGGCGGAAGGTGAAGGCGTCCGGCGCGGCGCCGTGGCCGTCGAGGTGCTCCAGCCGCCGGACCCCGTCCTGCCAGGTGGGCACCGCGTCGTCGGGGACCCACCAGAACACGTGTCCCGGCCGCCCCGTCCGCTCGAACCAGTCGTGCCGCCTGTTCAGCGCCGTACGGTGCAGACCGGTGTAGACGGCGTCCCGGGCGGGGCGCACCCCGGTCCACAGGGAGAGGGTCGCGGCCAGCGCGGCGGTCTCGCCCGTACGGCCCTTGCCGTACCAGGCCGGTACGGCGAACTCCCCCCAGACGCCCCAGTCCGAGTCGAAGAGGGTGTACCGCTCGCCCTCCGCCGCTTCAGCGTGCCCGAGGTACCCGGGGTGCTCGCTGAATCTCCGGTAGATGTCCCCGCTGCTGTCGTGGAATTCGCGCATGAGAGGTCCGGGATCGGCGAGGGGTGACTTCAGGACGCCGAATGTGTACAGCGCAAGACGAGGCATGCGTCTCTCCTGGTCGGGGGTGCGGAAGACCAGGCGAAGGTAGCCGCCTCGGCGGGCCCTGTCGAAGTTGCGTTCCGCTTCCAGAAGTGGCTTCTCGTACGGCGCTCCTCAAGAGGCGCATGACGAACACTCAGGGGTCGCCGGAACACGCTTGCTCCGCTGAAATCGCCTGGCGAGGATGGGTCGCCCGATCGGATGACATTGCCAAGGCGAAATCGAAGGAAAATCCCATGAGTCTGCCCGAGCATTGGTGGAGCGCAAGCCGGAGCTATGCCTCGGAGATCCTCTCCCAGCTCGCGGCCGCCCCGGAAGAAGATGTCTTTCACTGGCGTGGCACATCCTTCTCCGGAAGTGACCTGATCCGGTCCGTCACGGAGACATATCTCGCGCTGCGCGATCGCGGAGTGGGCCGCGGGGACATGGTGGCGATCCTGGTCGCGCCCAACAGCCCCGAGACGCTCACCGCCAGGTACGCGGTCCACCTGCTCGGCGGCGCCGTGTGCTACGTGCGCACCACCAACCCGGGGACCCGGACGACGGTCCTCCCGCTGGACCACCAGCTCCAGATCCTGCGCGAGACCGGGGCCGTCACCGTCTACGCCGACGCCGAGACCGCGGAGCGCGCCGCGGAACTCGCCGAGGGCAGTGGCATCCCGGTGACGCGTGTGCTCGGCGGCGCCGGGGGCGCGGACGTCCCGCAGGCCGTGTCCTGGCAGCCGGACGAGCTGGCCGTCATCAGCTACACGAGCGGCAGCACGGGCCGGCCCAAGGGCATCCGGCTGTCGGGCCGCGCGTGGGAGGCCACCCTGCGGGCCTGGGTGGAGCTGGGCCGGGAGTACGGCTGCGCCTCGCTCCTGGTGTCGACCCCGCTCAGCCACGGCGTCGCGCCGCTGGCGGACTCGGTGCTCGCCACGGGCGCGGCGCTCTACGTCCATGAGAGCTTCGACGTCGCGAAGTTCGTGGCCACCGCCGCCGCGGAGCAGGAGGTCTCGTGGACGTTCATGGCGACGAACCACGTGTTCCAGCTCATCGACCACCTGCTCGAACAGGGCATCGCCGACGTCGACGCCGTGGCGGCGGCGGGCCTTTCCTCGCTGAAGCGGATCGTCTACGGCGGCAGCCCGGCGGCACCCGCCCGCATAGCCCAGGGCTTCCAGCTCTTCGGCCCCGTCCTTGCGCAGGGGTACGCCACGACCGAGTCCGGGAAGGTCACCACGCTGACGCCGCCGGAGCACGGCGACCCCGAGCTCGCGGTCACCGTCGGGCGGCCCTTCCCCAAGGTGGAGGTCACCGTCCGCAACGCCGACTCGGGGGCGTGCCTCGCGGCGGGCGAAGCCGGTGAGGTCTGCGTCCGCTCGCCCCAGCTGATGGACGGCTACCACAACGAACCGCAACTGACCGAACGGGCGCTGCGCGACGGCTGGTACTTCACCGGCGACATCGGCTTCCTCGACGAGCGGGGATATCTGACGCTCCTGGGCCGGGTGGCCGACGTCATCAAGGTCGGGGGCGTCAAGGTGCACCCCATCGTCCTCGAAGCGGAGATCCTCTCCCGTCCGGGTGTCCGGCACGCCGCCGTGTACGGCGTGCGCGACGCGGACGGCAGCGACCACATTCACGCCGCGATCGAATGCGACCCGGCCGAGCCGGTCGACGTGGAGAAGATCCGCGCGGGAATCGCTGAGACGCTCTCCCCGATTCACGTGCCCGAGAAGATACATGTCCTGGACGCTCTGCCGATGAACGGCAGCGGCAAGCCCGACAAGGTGGTCCTGAGAGCGCAGAGCGCTCTGCTCTAGAAACGTCTGCTTCCCCGGAAACCGGACCTCATGGCCGCCTGTCGGTTTCGCATGTCAATCCAACCGCTACGTCGAAAAGGCGAGTGAATGAACATTCACCTGGCATCCTACCTCAGCGGCATAACCGCTGAAGATCTCGCGGAGAGCAAGCGCGAGTTCCTCGAGATCGGCCGCCGTTCCGGCAGTTACCCCCTGGCCACCGCGCGGCGCGACGGGGTGGATTCGGAAGTAAGCGTCTGGTGCAGCAACGACTACCTGGGCATGGCCCAGAACCGCGAGGTCATCGCGGCCGTGCAGGCCGCGATCGAGGTCCACGGCGTCGGCTCCGGAGGTTCCCGCAACATCGGTGGCACCAACCACCACCACGTCCGGCTCGAGAACGAGCTGGCGGATCTGCACGGCAAGGAGTCCGCCCTCCTCTTCACCTCCGGCTACACGGCCAACGAAGGCTCCCTCTCCATTCTGGCGGGGATGCCGACGGACACCATCGTCTTCTCCGACGCGAAGAACCACGCCTCGATCATCGACGGCCTGCGGCACAGCGGCGCGAAGAAGCACATCTTCCGGCACAACGACGTCGCCCACCTCGAAGAGCTGATCGCGGCCGTCCCCGCCGACGCCCCGAAGCTGATCGTCGCGGAATCGGTCTACTCCATGTCGGGCAACGTGGCGCCGCTCGCCGCGATCGCCGACATCGCGGACAAGTACGGTGCCACGACCTTCATCGACGAGGTCCACGCGGTCGGCATGTACGGCCCGCAGGGCGCCGGCATCGCCGCGCAGGAAGGCATCGCCGACCGGTTCACGGTCGTGATGGGCACCCTCGCGAAGGGGTACGGAACGGTCGGCGGCTACATCGCCGGACCGGCCGCCCTCGTCGACGCGGTGCGCACCTACTCGCGCTCGTTCGTCTTCACCACCTCGCTGCCCCCGGCGATCGCGGCCGGTTCGCTGGCGTCGGTCCGGTACCTGCGCTCCTCCGACGTCGAGCGCAAGTCCCTCGCGGAGAACGCGCGGCTGCTGCACAGCCTGCTCACCGAGGCCGACATCCCGTTCATCTCGACGGACTCCCACATCGTCTCCGCCTTCGTCGGCGATGACGACCTGTGCAAGCGGGCGTCCCAGCTGCTGTTCGAGCAGCACGGGATCTACGTCCAGTCCATCAACGCCCCCAGCGTGCCCGCGGGCGAGGAGATCCTGCGGATCGCCCCGTCGGCCGTCCACGAGCAGAGCGACGTCGAGACCTTCGCCCGCGCCCTGCACGGCATCTGGACGGAGCTGAACATCCCGACCGCGAGCGCCCGGTCCTGGTTCACCTCCGCACTGCGCGGTGGCGCCCGCACCGCCGCGAAAGACGGACTGCTGACGCAATGACGATGTCAGTTGCCGGCGTACTGGCCGACGCCGCGGCGCAGCGACCCGGCCACCCCGCCGTGATCCACGACGCCGAGCACGTCACCTACGGGTGGCTGTGGGAACAGGCCCGTCGCTACGCCGCCGTACTGGGGGCCAACGGGGTAGGGCCGGGGGACCGGGTCGCCGTGCTCCTGGCCGACACCCCGCAGTTCCCCGTCGCGTACTTCGGCGTACTGGCGGCCGGCGCCGTCGCGATCCCGCTGAACGTCATGGCGACCGCGGCGGAGATCGAGCACGTACTGACCGATGCCGACGCCGGATTCCTGGTCTGCGCCGCCTCGTTGCTCACCCGGGCGACCGAGGCGGCGGAGCGGCTCGGCACGGTGCTCCTGTCCGTCGGACCCGGCCCGGCCGGCACCGTCGACCTGGAGAGCGCGGCGCGGGACACGGCGCCGGTCGACGAGCCCGTAGCGCGCGAACCCGACGATGTCGCGGTCGTGTTCTACACATCGGGCACGACGGGTGAGCCCAAGGGCGTGATGCTCACCCACCGGAACATCCTGTACAACGTCGAGAGGATGGTCACCACTCCCTATGCGTTCCGCGGTGACGACGTACTGCTCGGATGTCTGCCGCTGTCGCACGGCTTCGGTCAGATCTGCGGCATGCTGACCGGATTCCGCGCCGGTATCTCCATCGTCATGATGGAGAGGTTCTCCGCACGGGAGGCCCTCGCGCTGATGAGGGAGCACCGCTGCACGGTCTTCATGGGCGTACCGACCATGTATCACAAGCTGCTCGACGCGGTGGCCGGGGGAGAGCCGGCCCCGCGGCTCGACCGGGTGTACAGCGGGGGTTCCGCGCTGACGGTCCACACCCTCGAAGAGGTCCGGAGCACGTTCGGATGCCCGGTGTACGAGGGCTACGGAATGACCGAGACCTCGTGCAGCGTCGCTTATCACTATCCGGGCCTGACATTCCGGCCCGGGTCGGTCGGTGTGCCGATCACCGGTGTCACCGTCGGTATAGCGCGGCCGAATGCCGGGGAAATCGATCTCCTGCCCGTCGGGGAAGTGGGCGAGATCGTGGTGAGCGGTCCGACCGTCATGGCCGGATATCTCGGCCGGCCCGATCTCACGGCCGAGGTCCTGCACGACGGCTGGTTCCGTACCGGCGATCTCGGCAGGCTGGACGGCGACGGCCACCTCTCGGTGGTGGGCCGCAAGAAGGACCTGATCCTGCGCGGCGGCTACAACGTCTACCCGCGCGAGATCGAGGAGGTCCTCGCCGGGCATCCGGCCGTGGCGCAGGTGGCGGTCATCGGCGTCCCGCACCCCCAGCTCGGTGAGGAGGTCTGGGCGATCGTCGTGCCGGCCCGGCCGCAGGACCTCACCGGCACCTCGGGCGAAGAGATCGCGGAATGGGCCAGACAGCGGCTGTCCGCCTACAAATATCCCCGGCGGGTCGAATTCACCGACGCTCTCCCGATCGGAACCGGCGGAAAAGTTCTCAAGCGGATGCTCGTCTCGCAATACGAGCCGGCCGCCGCAGCGGCATGAATCCATCGGCGTAGCACCCGCAGCACGACTGCGGGTGCTACGCCTCCGCGCAGGCATCGTACGTGACAATAAATGGGGCAGCTCGACCATGGTTGAATTCCAAGCGGACACGTCGACATCGACCGAAGCGATCGCCATTGTCGGCATTTCCTGCCGACTGCCGCAGGCGGAGAATCCCGCTCAGCTGTGGCGGTTGCTGCGCGAGGGCCGCAGCGCGATCGGCGCGCCTCCGGCGGGCCGCCCCGGACTGCCCGAGCGGCCCGGTGGCTATCTCGAGGACGTCAGCGGCTTCGACGCGGGCTTCTTCGGCATCAGCCCGCGTGAGGCGTCCGCGATGGATCCGCAGCAGCGGCTGATGCTCGAACTCGCCTGGGAGGCGCTGGAGGACGCCCGGATCCTGCCCGCCGCGCTCGCCGAGAGCCGCACCGGTGTCTTCGTCGGCGTCATCGCCGACGACTACGCCGCCCTCACGCACCAGCGCGGGGCCGAGGCCGTCACCGGCCACACCCTGCCCGGTCTCAACCGCGGCGTCGTCGCCAACCGGATCTCCTACACCCTGGGTCTGCACGGGCCGAGCGCCGCCGTGGACACCGGCCAGTCCTCCTCGCTGGTCGCGGTGCACCTGGCGGCCGAGAGCCTGCGCCGCGGCGAGTCCGCCACCGCCCTCGCCGGCGGGGTCAGCCTCAACCTGGCGCCGGAGAGCACGCTCGGCGCGGAGCGGTTCGGCGCCCTGTCACCGGACGGCCTCAGCTTCACGTTCGACGCCCGCGCCAACGGCTACGTACGCGGCGAGGGCGGCGCGTTCGTCGTGCTCAAGCCGCTGCGCGCCGCCCTGGCGGACGGTGACCCGGTCTACTGCGTGCTGCACGGCAGCGCGATGAACAACGACGGCGCGACCGAGGGCCTCACCGTCCCGGGCCCGGCGGGCCAGCGGGATGTCCTGCGCCAGGCGTACGAGCGTGCCGGCATCCCCGCGGAGCAGGTGCAGTACGTCGAACTGCACGGCACGGGCACCAAGGTGGGCGACCCGATCGAGGCGTCGGCCCTGGGCGCGGTGCTCGGCGCCGGCCGGGCGGACGGCGCCGAGCTGCGGGTCGGCTCGGTGAAGACCAACGTCGGACACCTCGAAGGCGCGGCCGGCATCGTCGGCCTGCTGAAGGCGGCCCTCTGCATCCGGCACCGCGAACTCGTGCCGAGCCTGAACTTCCAGACCCCGAACCCGGCCATCGCCTTCGACGAGCTGAAGCTCTCCGTGCAGCGCAGCGCCGCGTCGTGGCCCCGGCCGCAGGAGCCGCTCTACGCGGGTGTCAGCTCGTTCGGGATGGGCGGCACCAACTGCCACGTCGTGCTCTCGGACGGGCATACCGAACCGGCGGCGCCGCAGCTGCCCGGCGCCGAGTCCCACCCGGGCGCGGTGGCGTGGGTCCTGTCCGGCAAGTCCGCCGGGGCCGTGGCCGGCCAGGCGGAGCGGCTGGTGTCGTTCCTGGCGCGGCGCCCGGAGCTGGCTCCCGCCGCGGTGGGCCGCTCGCTCGCGGTGTCGCGCACGCGATTCGAGCACCGCGCGGTGGTCGTGGGCCACACCCGTGACGAGCTGGTCGACGGTGTCCGGGCACTGGCCGCGGGGGTGCCGGCGGCCGGCGTGGTCACGGGCCGCGCGGCGGCGCCGGGCGCCGCGGTCGCCTTCATGTTCTCCGGGCAGGGCAGCCAGCGCCTGGGCATGGGACGCGAACTGCGGGCGCAGGAGCCGGTGTTCGCCGCCGCCTTCGACGAGGTGGTCGCGGCTCTCGACACGCAGCTGGACCGCCCTCTCGCCTCGGTCATCGAGGACGAGCCGGGGCTGCTGGAGCAGACGCGGTACACCCAGCCGGCGCTGTTCGCGGTCGAGGTGGCCCTGTTCCGGCTGCTGTCCCACTACGGGGTGAAGCCGGACTACCTGGTCGGGCACTCGGTGGGCGAACTGGCCGCCGCTCACGTAGCGGGCGTCTTGTCGCTCGCGGACGCGGCACGCCTGGTCTGCGCGCGGGCCCGGCTCATGCAGGGCGTGGCCGCGCACGGCGCGATGGCGGCGCTGAGCGCGGACGAGGAGCGGGTCGCGGCCTGGCTCGCCGGCCGGGCGGGCGTGGAGGTGGCGGGGGTCAACAGCCCCGGGAACACCGTGATCTCCGGCGACGAGACGGCCGTGCTCGACGTCCTCGACCTGGCGCGTACGCAGGGTGTGAAAGCCACGCGGCTGAAGGTGAGCCACGCGTTCCACTCCGCGCACCTGGACGATATGCTGGACGAACTCACCGCGATAGCAAGCGAGTTGACGTACGCTCCGCCGCGGATCCCGGTCGTGTCGAACGTGACGGGGGAGCTGGTCGAGGAGTTCACCGCCGAGTACTGGGCGCTCCAGGCCCGGTCGGCGGTGCGGTTCGCCGACGGCGTCGCGACGCTGTCCCGCCTCGGCGTGTCGGCCTTCGTGGAGCTGGGCCCGGACGCGACGCTGGCGGGCCTGGCGGGCGAGTGCCTGACGGACACCGAGAACGCCGAGCACACTGTGGTGGTGGCGACCCTGCGCCGGGAGCGTTCCGAGCGGCGCTCCCTGGCCACGGCCCTGGCGGCGGTGCACGTACGAGGTACGGCCGTCGACTGGGAGAAGTTCCTGCCGGCCGCGGCGCCGGCGGACCTGCCCACGTACGCCTTCCAGCGCCGGCCGTTCTGGCTGGACGCTCCGGCGACCGGACCGGAGCCGGCCGAGGCCCTCGCGCCGCCGCGGCGCGGCCCGCGGCGGCCGGTGCCGCGCGGCGACGAACTGGAGCTGGTGCGCGCGCACGTGGCGGCGGTGCTCGGCCACGGCTCGGCGCGCGACGTGGACGCCGACACCACCTTCAAGGACCTCGGCTTCGACTCCCTCTCGGCCGTCGAACTGCGGAACGCGCTGAACACGGCCACCGGCCTCGCGCTGCCCGCCGCCCTCCTCTTCAACCACCCGACCCCGGCCCTGCTCGCCGCCCACCTCGGTGACCAGCTCCGCGGCCAGGACCCGGCCCGCGGCCAGGACGACGACGCCTGCGACCCCGTGGCCGCGGACGAGCCGATCGCGATCGTGGGCATGGCCTGCCGGCTCCCCGGCGGCATCGCCTCGCCGCAGGATCTGTGGCGCCTGGTCAGCGACGGGACCGACGCGGTCGGCGGCTTCCCCACCAACCGCGGCTGGGACCTCGCCTCGCTCGTCGCCACCGACCCGGACAGCCCCGGCACGACCTACGCCGCCCAGGGCGGCTTCCTGCACGACGCGGACCGCTTCGACGCCGGGTTCTTCGGTATCAGCCCCCGCGAGGCCGCGGCGATGGAGCCCCAGCAGCGGCTGCTCCTGGAGACGGCCTGGGAGGCCTTCGAGCAGGCGGGCATCGACCCCGCCGCGCTGCGCGGCACCCGCACCGGCGTGTACGTGGGCGCGACGGCACAGGAGTACGGGCCGCGGCTGCACGAACCGTCCGGCGGACACGACGGCTACCTGCTGACGGGCAACACCGCCAGCGTGGCCTCGGGCCGCCTCGCCTACACCTTCGGCCTGGAGGGCCCGGCCGTCACGGTCGACACCGCCTGCTCGTCCTCGCTCGTCGCGCTCCACCTCGCCGCGCAGTCGCTGCGCCGGGGCGAGTCCTCCGTGGCCCTCGCCGGCGGCGCGTCCGTCATGGCCACCCCCGGCATGTTCGTCGAGTTCTCCCGGCAGCGCGGCCTCGCGCCGGACGGGCGGTGCAAGGCGTTCTCCTCGTCGGCGGACGGCACCGGCTGGGCCGAGGGCGTGGGCCTGCTGGTCCTGGAGCGGCTCTCGGACGCCCAGCGCAACGGGCACCAGGTGCTCGCCGTGATCCGCGGCAGCGCCGTCAACCAGGACGGCGCGAGCAACGGCCTGACGGCGCCGAACGGGCCCGCGCAGGAGCGGGTCATCCGCGCCGCGCTCGCCGACGCCCGCCTGGCGGCTGCCGACGTCGACGCGGTGGAGGCGCACGGCACGGGCACGCGGCTCGGCGATCCCATCGAGGCGCAGGCGCTGCTGGCCACCTACGGGCAGGGCCGCGCGGAGCCGCTGCGCCTCGGCTCGCTGAAGTCGAACATCGGTCACACGCAGGCCGCGGCGGGCGTCGCGGGCGTGATCAAGATGGTCATGGCGATGCGCGGCGGGGTCCTCCCGGCGACGCTGCACGTGGACGAGCCGACCGCGCACGTCGACTGGTCGGCCGGCGCGGTGGAGCTGCTGACGCGGGCCACGCCGTGGCCGCAACTCGACCGGCCGCGCCGCGCGGCCGTGTCGTCGTTCGGTATCAGCGGCACCAACGCCCACCTCATCGTCGAGCAGGTCGCGGAGGTCGAGGCCCCGACGGCGCGGCCGCCGCTGCCGGGACCGGTGCCGTGGGTGGTGTCGGGCCGGTCGAAGGCCGCCCTGGCCGGGCAGGCGGACCGGCTGGTGTCGTTCCTGGAGGAGCGGCCGGAGCTGGACGTCGTGACCGTGGGCCGGGCGCTGGCCGTGTCGCGGGCCCGTTTCGACCACCGTGCCGTGGTCGTGGGGGAGACCCGCGAGGAACTCCTGGACGCCCTGCGGGCGCTGACCCCGGGCGAGGCCGCCCCGGCGGGCTCCGTCGCGTTCCTCTTCTCCGGGCAGGGCAGCCAGCGCCTGGGCATGGGCCGTGAGCTGTACGCGGCGGAGCCGGTGTTCGCGGCCGCGTTCGACGAGGTCGTCACCGCCCTCGACCCGCACCTCGACCGCCCGCTCGCCGGCGTGATCGAGGGCGAGCCGGAGCTGCTGCGCCGGACGGCGTTCACGCAGCCGGCGCTCTTCGCGATCGAGGTGGCCCTGTTCCGGCTGCTGACCCACCACGGGGTGACCCCGGACTACCTGGTGGGCCACTCCGTCGGTGAACTGGCGGCCGCCCACGTGGCGGGTGTGCTGTCCCTCGAGGACGCTGCGCGCCTGGTGTGTGCGCGGGCCCGTCTCATGGACGGTGTCGCCGAGGGCGGCGCGATGGCCGCCCTGAACGCGGGTGAAGCGCGCGTCGCGGGGTGGCTCGCGGGCCGTTCGGGCGTGGACGTGGCCGGGGTCAACGGCCCCGCCGCCACCGTGATCTCGGGCGACGAGGCGGCCGTGCTCGACGTCCTGGAGCTGGCCCGCGACGAGGGTGTGAAGGCGACGCGGCTGAAGGTGAGCCACGCGTTCCACTCCGCGCACCTGGACGGCATGCTGGACGAACTCACCGCGACAGCAAGGGAGTTGACGTACGCTCCGCCGCGGATCCCGGTCGTCTCGAACGTCACCGGTGAGCTGGTCGAGGAGTTCACCGCCGAGTACTGGGCCCGCCAGGCCCGCTGCGCGGTCCGGTTCGCCGACGGCATCGCCACGCTGGCGGGTCTCGGCGTGACGGCGTTCGTGGAGCTGGGCCCGGACGGGACGCTCGCGGGCCTGGCGGGCGAGTGCCTGGCCGACACCGAGGGCACCACCGTGGTCGCGGTGCTGCGCAAGGACCGTCCCGAGAAGCGTTCCCTGCTCGCCGCCCTGGGCGCCGTGCACGCGCACGGCGTGGACGTGGACTGGGAGACGTTCCTGCCGGGTTCCGCCGTGGCGGAGCTGCCGACCTACGCCTTCCAGCGTGAACGCTTCTGGCTGGACACGCCGCGCGGCGGTGACGCGGCGGGCCTGGGTCTGACGGCCGTGGACCACCCGCTGCTGGCCGCGGTGATCACCGAGCCCGACGGGGACGCGGTCCAGTTCTCCGCCTCCCTCTCCCTCTCCTCGCACCCGTGGCTGGCCGACCACACGATCGGCGGGACGGTCCTCGTCCCGGGGACGGTGTTCCTGGAGCTGGCGGGCGCCGCCGCCGAACAGCTGGGGCACGCCGCCGTCGAGGAACTCACCCTCCAGGCACCCCTGATCCTCCCGGCGACGGCGGGCGTCCAGCTGCGGCTGGCCGTCGACGGCGCCGACGCGCGCGGCGACCGGCCGTTCACCGTGTACGCGCGAAGCGGCGACGAGCAGTGGACCGCCCACGCGGCCGGCCTGCTCACCTCCCGCCTCCCCTCGGCCGGTGCTCCCCTGGACCAGTGGCCCCCGGCCGACGCCACCCCCGTCCCGCTGGACGGCGTCTACGACCGCCTCGGCGACCTCGGCTACGGCTACGGGCCGGCCTTCCACGGCCTGCGCGCCGCCTGGCGCGCGGGCGACGACCTCTACGCCGAGGTCGCCCTGCCCGAGCGGCTGCACACCGAGGCCGCGCGCTACGGCGTCCACCCCGCCCTGCTCGACGCGGTCCTGCACCCACTCGTGCTGGAGGCGTCCGCCACCGCGCCGGACGACGCCACGATCCGGCTGCCGTTCTCGTTCTCGGGCTTCGCGCTGCACGCGGTCGGCGCCACGGTGCTGCGCGTGCGCTGGACCCGTACCGGCCCGGACACGGCCCGGCTCGCACTCGCCGACGGCGCCGGCGCCCCCGTGGCGGCGGTCGCATCGGTCGCCCTGCGGCCGGTCGCCCGCGACCGGCTCACCGCCGCCGGCCCGGCCGCGACCTCCCTGTACCGGCTGGCCTGGGAGAGCGTCCCGGTGCCCGAGCCCGTCGCCGGCCGGCGCTGGCTCCGCCTCGGCGAGGAGTCCTGCGCCGACCTCGCCGCGCTCGGCGCCGCCGCCGACGCGGGCACGGCCGTACCGGAGTTCGTCGTGATCGGCGCACCGGAACCGGCCGCCGGCGCCCCCGGCGAGCTGCTCGACCGCACCCACGCCACGGCGGCGCGCGGCCTGGAGACGGTGCGGCAATGGCTGGCGGAACCGCACTTCGCGGAGAGCCGCCTCGTCCTCGTCGTCCCGGACGGCGCACTGCACACGGCCCCGCTCGTGGGCCTGGTCCGTACCGCGCAGACCGAGCAGCCCGGCCGCCTCGTCCTGGTCCACGTCGACGAGGGCGGCGCGGAGCTGCTGCCCGCCGCGCTGGCGTCGGGCGAGCCCGAAGTGGCCGTACGGGACGGGCAGTTGTCCGTGCCGCGGCTGGCCCGGGCCGCGGGCGCCCCGGCGGACGGGGCCGCGGCCCTGGACCCGCGGGGCACGGTCCTGGTGACCGGAGCGCTGGGCACACTGGGCCGGCTGGTCACGCGCCGCCTGGTGACGCGGCACGGCGCGCGGCACCTGCTGCTGGTGTCGCGTCGCGGGGGCGGGAGCCCGGGTGCCGCCGCGTTCGTGGCGGAGCTGGCGGAGCTGGGCGCCGACGCCCGGGTGGCGGCGTGCGACGTGTCCGACGCCGACGCGCTGGCCGCTCTGCTGGACGAGGCCGCGGCCGAGCGGCCGCTGACCGCCGTGGTGCACACGGCCGGTGTCCTGGACGACGCGACGCTCACGTCGCTCTCCGCCGGCCACCTGGAGCGCGTGATGCGTCCGAAGGTCGACGCGGCCTGGAACCTGCACCGCCTCACCGAGCCCCTCGGCCTCACCTCGTTCGTCCTGTTCTCGTCCATCGCGGGCCTGATGGGCAACGCCGGCCAGGCCAACTACGCGGCCGCGAACACCTTCCTCGACGCCCTCGCCCACCACCGCCGCGCCCAGGGCCTGCCCGCCACCTCCCTCGCCTGGAGCCTGTGGGACAGCGCCGACGGCATGGCCGCGAGCCTCGCCGACGCCGACGTGGCGCGGTGGAAGCGGAGCGGGGTCGTCCCGCTCACCCCCGAGCTCGGCCTCGACCTGTTCGACGCGGCGCTCGCCTCGGCGGAGCCGCTGCTGGTCCCCGCCGAACTCGACCTGGGCGCCCTGCGCGCCCGCGCCGAGGAGGACACGCTCCCCGGACTCTTCACCGGCCTCGTCCGCGGCCGCCGCCGGCCGGCGGCCCGCGTCGCCGGCGGCACCGACTCGTCCTGGGTGCGGCAGCTGACCGCGCTGAGCGCGCAGGAGCGGGCCCAGGCCGTGCTGCGGACCGTACGCGAGACCGTGGGGCTGGTCCTCGGGCACGGTACCGACGCCGACATCGACCCGGCCCGCGCCTTCAAGGACACGGGCTTCGACTCCCTCACCGGTGTCGAACTGCGCAACCGGCTGGGCGCGGTGACCGGGCTGCGGCTGCCCACCACCCTCGTCTTCGACCACCCCTCGCCCCAGGCCGTGGCGGACTTCCTGCTGGAGCGGCTCGACGCGACCGGCACGGCCGCCGTCCCGTCGGTGGCCGCCCACGCCCCCGGACACGACGAGCCGATCGCCGTCGTCGGCATGGGATGCCGCTACCCGGGCGGCGTCTCCTCGCCGGAGGACCTGTGGCGGCTGGTGACACAGGGCCGCGACGCCATCGACGCGTTCCCCGCCGACCGCGGCTGGGACGTGGAGAGCCTCTACGACCCGGACCCCGACAAGACCGGCACGTCGTACACGCGCAGGGGCGGATTCCTCTACGAGGCCGCCGAGTTCGACGCCGAGTTCTTCGGCCTGAGCCCGCGCGAGGCGACCGCGACCGACCCGCAGCAGCGGGTGCTCCTGGAGGTCGCGTGGGAGGCGATGGAGCGGGCCGGGATCGACCCCGCCTCGCTGCGCGGCACCCCGACCGGCGTCTACGCGGGCGTGATGTACAACGACTACGGCTCGCGCCTGGGAAGCGCCCCGGAAGGCTTCGAAGGGCATCTGCTGACCGGCACGATCTCCAGCGTCCTGTCGGGCCGGGTGGCCTACACCTTCGGCCTCGAAGGGCCCGCGGTGACCCTGGACACGGCGTGCTCCTCGTCGCTGGTGGCGGTGCACCTGGCCGCTCAGGCGCTGCGCCAGGGCGAGTGCTCGATGGCGCTGGCCGGCGGGGTCACCGTGATGTCCACACCGACCACCTTCGTCGAGTTCTCGCGCCAGCGCGGCCTGTCGCCGGACGGGACCTGCAAGTCGTTCGCGGCCACCGCCGACGGGACCGGCTGGGCCGAGGGCGCGGGCATGCTGGTCCTGGAGCGGCTCTCGGACGCCCAGCGGCTCGGGCACCACGTCCTCGGTGTGATCCGCGGTTCCGCGGTCAACCAGGACGGCGCGAGCAACGGCCTCACCGCCCCCAACGGGCCCGCGCAGGAGCGCGTCATCCGCCAGGCCCTCGCCAACGCCCGCCTCGCCCCGCACGAGGTGGACGCGGTCGAGGCGCACGGCACCGGCACCCGCCTCGGCGACCCCATCGAGGCCAATGCGCTCCTCGCCACCTACGGCCAGGACCGCGACGAGCCGCTGCGGCTCGGGTCGGTCAAGTCGAACATCGGTCACACCCAGGCCGCCGCCGGAGTCGCGGGCATCATCAAGATGCTGATGGCGATGCGCGCGGGGGAGCTGCCGGCGACGCTGCACGTGGACGAGCCGACCCCGCACGTCGACTGGGCGTCGGGCGCGGTGGAACTGGTCACCGAACACCGGGCGTGGCCACAGGTGGCGCGACCGCGCCGCGCGGCCGTCTCCTCGTTCGGCATCAGCGGTACGAACGCGCACGTCGTCCTGGAACAGGGCCCGGAGCCGGCCGCGGCCGGCGAGGCGGTGGTGGCGGAGCTTCCGCTGCTGCTCTCGGCGAAGAGCGAGGCGGCCCTCGCGGCCCGCGCCGGCCAGGTGCGCGAACTGCTGGCCGCCCCGGACGCCGACCCGGCGCGGGTGGCCTCGGCGCTCGCGACCCGGGTCCCGCACCTCCCCGTCCGCGCGGCCGTCACCGGCGCCGGAAGGGACGAACTGACGGCGGGCCTGGAGGCGCTGGCCGCCGGCGGGACCGCGGCCAACCTGGCGCGGGGCGCGGCCACGGGAGCGGGCAAGACGGTGTTCGTGTTCCCGGGCCAGGGCTCGCAGTGGCCGGGCATGGCCCTGCGACTCCTCGGCTCCTCCCCGGTCTTCACCGACCGGCTGCTGGAGTGCGAGCGGGCGCTCGCGCCGTACACGGACTGGAAGCTGCTGGACGTCCTGCGCGGGGAGCCGGGCGCGCCCGGTCTCGACCGGGTCGAGGTGGTGCAGCCGGCGCTGTGGGCGGTGATGGTCTCCCTGGCCGCGCTGTGGCGTTCGGCGGGGATCGAGCCGGACGCGGTGATCGGCCACTCGCAGGGCGAGATCGCGGCGGCCGCCGTGGCGGGTGCGCTGTCGCTGGACGACGCGGCGAAGGTCGTGGCGCTGCGCAGCCGGGCGATCGTACGGCTTGCGGGCACGGGCGGGATGGTCGCGGTGGCCCGGCCGGCCGACGAGGTCCGCGCACTCCTCACGCGCTGGGACGGCGCCCTCGACATCGCCGCGCACAACGGCCCGCGTTCCGTGGTCGTCGCCGGAGAGGTGGAGGCACTCGACGAGCTGGTCGCCCACTGCAAGGAACACAAGATGCGCGCCAAACGCATCCCGGTCGACTACGCCTCCCACTCCGCGCACGTGGAGACCCTGCAGGACGAGCTGCTCGACGCCCTGTCCTCGCTCACCCCGCGCGCCGTCGAGGTGCCTTTCCTGTCCACCGTCACCGGGCAGCCGCTGACGGGCACGGAACTCGACGCCTCGTACTGGTTCCGCAACCTGCGCCGCACCGTCCGGCTGGAGGAGGCCACCCGGACCCTGCTCGACCAGGGGCACCGCGTCTTCATCGAGGCCAGCGCCCACCCGGTGCTGACGGTCGCGCTCCAGGAGACGATCGACGAGACGCCGTACGACGACGCCGTCACCGTGCCCTCCCTCCACCGCGACCGGGGCGGACTCGACGACTTCCTCGCCTCCGCCGCGCGCGCCCACGTCGCGGGCGCCCCGCTCGACTGGGCCGCCGTGGCCGGCGGCCCCGGCGCGGCCGTCCCCCTGCCGACCTACCCCTTCCAACGCCGGCGCCACTGGCTGGAGGGCCCGGCACCGGCCGGCGACGCGGGCGGCCTCGGCATGGCCGCCGAGCGGCACCCGCTCATCGGCGCCGCGCTCTGGCTGGCCGACGCGGACAAGCTGGTCCTCAGCGGCAGGCTCGCCCTGCCCCAGCACCCCTGGCTGGCGGACCACGCCGTGGCCGGCACCGTGTTGCTGCCCGGCACCGCCTTCGTGGACCTCGCCGTCCGGGCGGGCGACCACACGGGCCTCGACCAGCTCGACGAACTGACCCTCCAGACACCGCTGGTGCTGACCGGCCGCGCCGCGGTCCAGCTCCAGGTCGTGGTCGACGCCCCGGACGAGGAGGGCCGGCGCGCGCTGTCGGTCCACTCCCGCCCCGAGCCCGGCTCCGACGACGCCGCACCCCACCCGTGGACCCTGCACGCCACCGGCGTCCTGGGCCGCGCGCCGGGCCACGCGGACCTCCCGGCCGGCACCGCCTGGCCGCCGCCCGGCGCCGAGCCGGTCGACCTGACGGCGGCGTACGACACCCTCGCCGAGCGGGGCTTCCAGTACGGGCCCGCCTTCCAGGGGCTGCGGGCGCTGTGGCGCGCGGGCCAGGAGATGTTCGCCGAGGTCGCGCTCCCGAAGGACGTCCCCCCGGGCGACTTCGGGATCCACCCGGCCCTCCTCGACGCCGCCCTGCACCCGCTGGCGCTCGCGGAGGACGGCCGCCTGGTCCTGCCGTTCGCCTGGACCGGCGTCCGGCTGCACGCGGCCCACGCCGGCCTGCTGCGCGTACGGATCACCCCGCAGGGCGCGGGCGCCGCCCTGTCCCTCGCGGACGCGAGCGGCGCGCCGATCGCGTCGGTGGCCACGCTCAGCCTGCGGGCGGCGGACCCCGCGCGGCTGTCCGGCGCGGGCACCCCACGCCAGCCGCTGCTCGAACTGGAGTGGACACCCGCCCAGGCGCCCGCCGCCCCGGCCACCGGATGGGCCGTCCTCGACGCCCACGGCCACGGGCTGCCCGCCCCGCGGGGCAGCTACCCGCACCTCACCGACCTGACCGAAGCCCCGCCGCTCGTCGTGGCCCCCGTCCACGGCGACGACGGCCCCGGGGCCGTGGCCCACCGGGCCCTGCGGCTCGCCCAGGAGTGGCTCGCCGAGGAGCGGTTCGCCGACTCGCGGCTCGTCTTCGCGACCCGGGACGCGACCACCGCCCGCACGGAGGCCGGACTCGCCTCGGCCCCCGTCTGGGGTCTCGTGCGCACCGCCATGGCCGAGAACCCCGGCCGGTTCGGCCTGCTGGACCTGGCGGACCGGCCCCCGACCGAGACCGAACTCGGCCGCGCGCTGGCCGTACCGGACGCGCAGGTGAGCCTGCGCGACGGCGCCCTGCTCGTACCGCGGCTGGTCCCCTCGCCCCCGGCGGGCGACACCGTGCCCGCCCTGGACCCGCAGGGCACCGTGCTCATCACGGGCGCCACCGGCACCCTGGGCCGGCTGTTCGCCCGCCACCTCGTCGCCGAACACGGCGTACGGCACCTGCTGCTGGCGAGCCGCCGCGGCCGGGACGCGGCGGGCATGCTGGAGCTGGAGGCCGAACTCACCGCTCACGGAGCCGACGTGTCCGTGGCCGCCTGTGACACGGCCGACCGCGCCGCCCTCGCCGCGCTGCTGGACGCGATCCCCGCCCGGCACCCGCTCACCGCGGTCCTGCACACCGCGGGCGTCCTCGACGACGGCACCCTGCACACCCTCACCCCCGGGCAGCTCGACACCGTCCTGCGTCCCAAGGTCGATGCCGCCCGGCACCTGCACGAACTGACGGCCGGCCTGGAACTGGACGCGTTCGTCCTGTTCTCCTCGCTCGCCGGAACGGTCGGCACCGCCGGACAGGCCAACTACGCCGCGGCCAACACCTATCTGGACGCTCTCGCGCACCACCGCCGCTCCCTGGGCCTGCCCGGCACGTCCCTCGCCTGGGGCCTGTGGGCCGAGGGCAGCGGGATGACCGGTCACCTGGCCGACGCCGACCTCGCCCGCCTGGCCCGCGGCGGCATCGCCCCGATCGGCGGCGAGCAGGGCCTCGCGCTCTTCGACGCGGCCCTCGCGACCCGCCGTCCGGTGCTCGTCCCCGCGCTCCTCGACCACACCGGACTGCGGGCCCGGCGCGCGGACGGCACGCTGCCCCCGCTCTTCCACAACCTGGTACGCCCGGCGCGGCGCACCGCCGCCGCTGAGCAGCCGGGCGGGAACTCCCTGCGCGAACGCCTTTCGCCCCTGCCCCTGCCGGACCAGGAGCGCGCGCTCCTGGACCTGGTCCGCGGCGTGGTCGCCGCCGTCCTGGGACACCTCGACGCCGACCAGGTCGCCCCCGACCGGGCCTTCAACGAACTGGGCTTCGACTCGCTCAAGGCCGTGGAGCTGCGCAACCAGCTGAACGCGGCCGCGGGGCTGAAACTGCCCGCGACGCTGCTGTTCGACCACCCGAGCGCGGTCGAACTGGCCGGCTTCCTGCGCACCGAACTGCTCGGCCCGGCGCCCGGGACCGCCGAGGCCCCCGGTGCGGCCGTGGCCGCCCCGGCCGCCGGCGCCGCCGACGAGCCGATCGCGATCGTCGCGATGGCCTGCCGCTATCCGGGCGAGGTCAGCTCCCCGGAAGAGCTGTGGACGCTGCTGAGCGACGAGCGCGACGCCATCGGGCCGTTCCCGGACGACCGCGGCTGGGACCTGGACGGCCTGTACGACACCGACCCCGACCACGCCGGCACCTCGTACACCCGGCACGGCGGATTCCTCTACGGAGCCGCCGAGTTCGACCCCGAACTCTTCGGGGTGAGCGCCCGGGAGGCCACCGCCATCGACCCGCAGCAGCGCCTGCTGCTGGAGATCTGCTGGGAGGCGTTCGAGCGCGCGGGCATCGACCCGACCTCGCTCAAGGGCAGCCGGACCGGGGTGTTCGCCGGAGTCATGGCCAACGACTACGCGGCCCGCCTGAAGGACGCGCCCGAGGCACTGGAGGGCTACCTGTCGGTCGGCAGCACGGTCAGTGTCGCCTCCGGCCGCGTCGCCTACGCCCTCGGCCTGCAGGGACCGGCGATCACCGTCGACACCGCCTGCTCCTCCTCGCTCGTCTCGATCCACCTCGCCGCACAGGCCCTGCGCAGCGGCGAATGCGGCCTCGCCCTGGCCGGCGGCGCGACCGTACTGGCCGCGCCGACCCTGTTCGTCGAGTTCAGCCGGCAGCGCGGCCTGGCGCCGGACGGCCGCTGCAAGTCCTTCTCCGCGCGGGCGGACGGGGCGGCCTGGGCCGAAGGCGCCGGCGTCCTCCTGCTGGAGCGGCTCTCCGACGCCCGGCGCAACGGCCGCCGCATCCTCGGCGTGATCCGCGGCACCGCCGTCAACCAGGACGGCGCGAGCAACGGCCTCACCGCCCCCAACGGCCCCTCCCAGGAGCGGGTGATCCGCCAGGCCCTGACCAACGCGGGCCTGACCACCGCGGACGTCGACGCCCTGGAGGCTCACGGCACCGGCACCGCCCTGGGCGACCCGATCGAGGCGCGGGCCGTACTCGCCACCTACGGACAGGAGCGCCCCGCACCCCTGCTGATGGGCTCCCTGAAGTCCAACATCGGCCACTCCCAGGCCGCCGCCGGCGTGGCCGGTGTCATCAAGATGGTCATGGCGATGCGGCACGGCGTGCTCCCCAAGTCCCTCCACATCGACGAGCCCAGCCCGCACGTGGACTGGAGCGCCGGCGAGGTGGAACTGCTCGCCGAGGCGGCACCGTGGCCCGTGTCCGCGCGGCCGCGCCGGGCCGGCGTCTCCTCCTTCGGCATCAGCGGCACCAACGCCCACGTCATCGTGGAGCAGCCGCCCGCCGAGGAGCCGGCCCCGGCGGCCGGGCCGATGCCGACCGTGCCGCTGCTGCTGGCCGGGCACACCGACGCGGCCCTGCTGGCGCAGGCCGGCCGGATCGGCGCCGCGCTCGCGGCGGCCGGGCCGCAGGACCTGGCGCCGACGGGCCGGACCCTGGCCGTCGGGCGGGCCGCTCTGCCGCACCGCGCCGTGGTGGTGGCCGCCACCGCCGCCGAAGCCGTCGCCGGACTCGCCGCGCCGACCGTGCAGGGCACCCCCGTCGAGGGCCGCACGGCCTTCCTCTTCACCGGACAGGGCAGCCAGCGCCTCGGCATGGGCCGCGAGCTGTACACCGCCTACCCCGCCTACGCCCAGGCCCTGGACGCCGTCTGCCACGAACTCGACCGGTGGCTCCCCACACCGCTGCTCGACGTCCTCTTCGGCACCGACCCGGCACCGCTGGACCGGACCGGCGCCACCCAGGCCGCCCTGTTCGCCACCGAGGTCGCGCTCTTCCGGCTCCTCGAAGGCTGGGGCGTACGGCCGGACTTCCTCGCGGGCCACTCCATCGGTGAGCTGGCCGCCGCGCACGTCGCCGGCGTCCTCTCCCTGGCGGACGCCGCGCGGCTCGTCGCGGCCCGCGGCCGCCTGATGCAGGCCCTGCCCGGCGACGGCGCGATGCTCGCCGTACAGGCCGCGGAGCACGAGGTGCTGCCGCTGCTCGCCGGCTGGGAGGACCTGCTGGACATCGCCGCCGTCAACGGCCCCGCCTCCGTGGTGCTCTCGGGCGACGCGGAAGCCGTCGAGGCCATCGGCGCCGAACTCGCCGCCCAGGGCCGCAAGACCAAGCGGCTGCGCGTCAGCCACGCCTTCCACTCCCCGCACATGGACGCGATGCTGGACGAGTACCGGCAGATCGCGAAGCAGCTCACGTTCGCCGCGCCCGCCATCCCGATCGTCTCCACCCTCACCGGGCAGCCGGTCGGCGCCGAGGAACTGGCCACGCCCGAGTACTGGGTCCGCCACGTCCGCCGGCCCGTGCGCTTCCTGGACGCGGCGCGCGCCCTGGAGGCCGAAGGCGTACGGACCTTCCTGGAGCTCGGCCCGGACGGCGTGCTCAGCGCGCTGGGACAGGACTTCCTCGGCGCCGGCTCGCTCCTGGTCCCGGTACTGCGCGGCGGCCGCCCCGAACCGCACACCCTCCTCACCGCCCTGGCCCACGCGCACGTGCGGGGCGTGCCGGTGGACTGGCCCGCACTCTTCGGCGCGCACCCCGGACCCGCCGCCGACCTGCCCACCTACCCCTTCCAGCGCCAGCGCTACTGGCTCACGGAGGGGCCCCGCGGCGGCGACGTCACCTCGGCCGGACTCGACGCCGCGCGCCACCCGCTGCTCGGCGCCGCGGTGGCGCTCGCCGACTCCGACGGCGCCCTGTTCACCGGCCGGCTCTCGGCCCGCAGCCACCCCTGGCTCGCCGACCACGCCATCGCCGGCACCCCGCTGGTCCCGGGCACGGCCCTGGTGGAGCTGGCGCTGCACGCGGGCGCCGCACTCGGCTGCGAGCACCTGGAGGAACTCACCCTCCAGGCACCCCTGCTCCTCCCCGACGAGGGCGCGCTCCAGCTCCAGATCACCGTCGGCGACCCCGACGAGGACGGCCGCAGGCCCGTCGCCGTCCACTCCCGCGGGAACCAGGAAGGGGACGTCTGGCAGCGGCACGCCACCGGAACCGTGACGGCCGCCGCTCCCGGCGCCCCCGACCCCGGCCTGGCGTCCTGGCCCCCGGCCGGCGCCGCACCCCTGCCGGTCGAGGACCTGTACGACCGCCTCGCCGACCAGGGCTACGGATACGGCCCCGCCTTCCAGGGCCTGCACGCGGCGTGGCGGTCGGGCGACGACCTCTACGCCGAGGTACGGCTGCCGGTCGACCCCGGGCAGTTCGCCCTGCACCCGGCCCTGTTCGACGCCGCGCTGCACGCACTGCTCCTGGCGGATCCCGCCGGAGTGCGGCTGCCCTTCTCCTTCGGCGGCGTCCAGCTGACCGGCGCCCGCACCGACACCCTGCGGGTCAGGCTGGCGCCCGGCCCGGACGGCACGGTCGCCCTCACCGCCGCCGACGAGGCGGGCACGCCCGTCGCCACCGTCGCCTCGCTCGCCCTGCGGCCCCTGCCGGCCGGGACCGCGCCGGCCCGCCCCGCCGGACGGCACGTGTACGCCGTGGAGCAGGCCGCCGTGCAGCTCGCGAGAGGCGGCGACCCGGTCCTCGCGGTCCTCGGCTCCGCGGACCTCGGACTCACCGCCGAGCACCACGCCGACCTCGCCGCCCTGGCCGCCTCGACGGCGGCCGGCGCGGCCGCACCCGACGTGGTCGTCCTGCCGGTGCCCCCGGCCACCGTGCCGGAGACCGGCCGCGTCACGGCGGAGGTGCTGGCGGTGGCGCGGCAGTGGCTCACCACCGCTACCCCGCCCGGCGCGCGGCTCGCCGTGGTCAGCAATGGGGAGCTGGCGCACAGCGCGCTGTCCGGGCTGCTGCGGACCGCCGCGGCGGAACACCCGGGACGGTTCCAGCACGTGATCACGGACGGCACGGACGGCTCGCCGGCCGGCCGCGCGCTGCTGGCCGCGGCCCTGGCCGACCCCCGCCCGCAGCTCGAACTGCGCGACGGCACGGCCTACGTGACCCGGCTCGCCAAGGCCGCGCACCCGGCCCGGACCCCGGATGACGACGACGCGTTCGACCCGGAGCGCACGGTGCTGATCACCGGCGGCACGGGCGCACTCGGCGCCCAGGTCGCCCGGCACCTGGTGACCGCCCGCGGCGCCCGCCACCTGCTGCTCACCAGCCGGCGGGGCGGGGCCGAGGAGCTGGCCGCCGAACTGACGGCGCTCGGCGCGCACGTGCGGGTCGCGGCCTGCGACGCGGCCGACCGCTCCGCGCTGGCCGAACTGCTCGCCTCGGTCCCGGACGCGCACCCGCTCACCGCGGTCGTGCACGCGGCCGGCGTCGTCGAGGACGCCACGCTGGAGGCCATGGACGGGGAGCGCCTCGCCCGCGTCCTGCGGCCCAAGGTGGCGGCCGCGTGGAACCTGCACGAGCTGACCGCCACAGCCGAGCTGACGGACTTCGTCCTCTTCTCCTCCGTCGCCGGCCTGGTGGGCAACGCCGGACAGGCCAACTACGCGGCCGGCAACACCTTCCTGGACGCGCTCGCCGCACACCGCCGCGCCGCCGGCCTGCCCGCCGTCTCTCTCGCCTGGGGCCGGTGGCAGGACGGCATGGCGAACGACCTCGACCGGGCCGGCCGGGCCAGGCTCGCCCGCAACGGGATCCTGCCGATGCCGACCGGCCAGGCCCTCGCCGCCCTCGACGCGGCCCTCGCCGGAGCCGGGAGCCCACCCGCCGGCGGGGCGGCCAGGACCAACCCGGTCCTCGCGCCGCTGGCCCTCGACCTCGCGGCCCTGCGCGGCCTCGGGGACGCGGCCCCCGAGCTGTACCGGGACCTGCTGCGCACCGAGCGCCGCACCGCCGCGCCCGCCTCCGCCGCGGCGCAGGTCCCGCTGGCGCAGCGACTCACGGGCCTGGACGCGGACGAGCAGGAGCGGCTGCTCCTCGACTTCGTCCGGGAGCAGGTCGGCATCGTCCTGGCCCACCCGGCCCCGCGGACGATCGACGTCGAGCGCGGCCTGATGGACCTGGGCTTCGACTCCCTCACCGCGGTCGAACTGCGCAACCGGCTGAGCACCACCACCGGGCTGCGGCTGCCCAGCACGCTCGTCTTCGACCACCCGACCCCCCGGGCCGTCGCCGAACACCTGCGCGGCGAGCTGACCGGCGAGGCGGCGGACCCGGTCCAGGCGGCCCTGAACGCCCTGGAGGCCGCCCTCGCGGCGGCCGGCCCCCTGGACGGCGACGGACCGGCGGACACCTACGCCGCGCAACTGCGCGGCCTGCTCCGGACGGTGGACGGCGGCCCCGACAGCTCCGACCTCGCCCTGATCACCGACGACGAACTCTTCGCGGCACTCGACTCCGAACTCGGCAGGTAGACATGGACAACGAGCAGAAACTTCGCGACTACCTCAAGCGGGCAACGGTCGACCTGCGGGAGAGCCGCCAGCGGGTGCAGGAGCTGGAGGAGCGCGCCCACGAGCCGATCGCGATCGTCGGCATGGCCTGCCGGCTCCCGGGCGGTGTCACCACCCCGCAGGAGCTGTGGGAGCTGCTGAGCGCCGGCCGCGACGCGGTCGGCCCCTTCCCGCAGGGCCGCGGCTGGGACCTGGAGAAGCTGTACGACCCGGACCCGGCCCGCCTCGGCACCTCGTACTGCCGCGAAGGCGGGTTCCTGTACGAGGCCGACCGCTTCGACGCCGAGTTCTTCGGCATCAGCCCCCGCGAGGCCGCGGCGATGGACCCCCAGCAGCGGCTGCTCCTGGAGACCGGCTGGGAGGCCTTCGAGCACGCGGGCATCGACCCGACCACGCTGCGCGGCACCCGCACCGGCGTGTACGCGGGCGTCATGTACGACGACTACGGATCGCGTACCCCCGAGGCGCCGGAGGAGTTCGAGGGCTACCTGCTGACCGGAAGCGCGGGCAGCATCGCGTCGGGCCGGCTGTCCTACACCTTCGGTCTCGAAGGTCCCGCGGTGACGGTCGACACCGCGTGCTCGTCCTCGCTCGTCGCGCTGCACCTCGCCGCCCGGTCGCTGCGCCAGGGTGAGTGCTCGATGGCGCTCGCCGGCGGCGTGACGGTGATGGCGACACCGGGCACGTTCGTCGAGTTCTCCCGGCAGCGCGGCCTCGCGCCGGACGGGCGGTGCAAGGCGTTCTCGTCGTCGGCGGACGGCACGGGCTGGGCCGAGGGCGTCGGCGTGCTGGTGCTGGAGCGGCTCTCGGACGCCCAGCGCAACGGGCACCGGGTGCTCGCGGTGCTGCGCGGCTCCGCCGTCAACCAGGACGGCGCGAGCAGCCAGCTGACGGCGCCGAACGGGCCCGCGCAGGAGCGGGTCATCCGCGCCGCGCTCGCCGACGCCCGCCTGGCGGCCGCCGACGTCGACGCGGTGGAGGCGCACGGTACGGGCACGCGGCTCGGCGACCCGATCGAGGCGCGGGCGCTGGTGTCCGCGTACGGCACGGCCCGGGGGGAGGACCATCCGCTGTGGCTGGGCTCCCTCAAGTCGAACATCGGCCACACGCAGGCCGCGGCGGGCGTCGCGGGCGTGATCAAGATGGTCATGGCGATGCGCGCGGGGGTCCTGCCCCCGACGCTGCACGTGGCCGAGCCGACCTCCGAGGCCGACTGGTCGGCGGGGACGGTGCGGCTGCTGACGGAGGCTCAGCCGTGGCCCGAACTCGACCGCCCCCGGCGTACAGGTGTGTCGTCCTTCGGCATCAGCGGGACCAACGCTCACGTCATCCTCGAAGAGGCGCCGCGCGACGGCGCCCCCGCGGCACCACAGACGTCGGCGCGCCCCTCGACCCCGCCGGCCCCGTGGCTGCTCTCGGCGAGATCGGAGAGCGCGCTGCGGGCCCAGGCCGGCCGGCTGCTGGCCTGGCTCGCCGACCATCCCGAGGCGGCCGACGCCGACATCGCCGCCGCCCTGAGCGGTACCCGCGCCCAGTTGGGCCGGCGCGGCGCGGTGCTCGGCGCCGACCGGGCCGCCCTGCTCGCCGGCCTCACGGCCCTGGCCGCGGGCGAGGACTCCCCGCAGGTGGTGTCGGACGCCGCCACCACCGGCGAGACGGCCTTCCTGTTCACCGGGCAGGGCGCGCAACGGGCCGGGATGGGCGCCGGACTGGCCGCCGCGTTCCCCGTGTTCGCCGCCGCCCTGGACGAGGTGTGCGGCCACTTCGACGCCCTGCTGGGCGTGGAGCTGCGCGCCATCATGTTCGGCGGGAGCGAGGGGGCCGGGGACAGCGCCGACGCCAGCGGGCGCACGGCCCCGCTCGACCGGACGGAGTACACCCAGCCCGCGCTGTTCGCGTTCGAGGTGGCGCTGTACCGCCTCCTGGAGTCCTTCGGTGTGACCCCGGACGTGGTGGTCGGGCACTCGATCGGTGAACTGGCCGCGGCCTATGTGGCCGGGGTGTGGTCGCTGCCGGACGCGTGCCGGCTCGTCGCCGCCCGCGGCCGGCTGATGGGCGCCCTGCCGTCCGGCGGCGCGATGCTCGCCGCCGCCCTCCCGCAGGAGCGGGCGCGGGAGATCGCCGCGGCCGGGACGGTCAGCCTGGCGGCCGTGAACGCGCCGGCCGCGACGGTGTTCTCCGGCGCGAGCGCGGAGATCGCCGCACTCCAGGAGCGGCTGACGCGGGAGGGCGTGAAGACGCATCGCCTGACGGTCAGTCACGCCTTCCACTCGGCGCTGATGGAGCCGATGTTCGCCGAGTACGAACAGGTCGCCGGCTCGGTGGCCTACCGGGCACCGCGCATCGACGTGTGCTCCACGGTCACCGGCGCACCGGCCGGCCCCGAACTGCTGACCCCGCGGTACTGGGTGCGCCAGGTGCGCGAGGCCGTGCTGTTCGCCCCCGCGGTGGGCGCCCTCGCCGACGCCGGTGTGCGCCGGTTCGTCGAGGTCGGCCCGGACGCGGTGCTGGCGGCACTCACCCGCCAGACCCTGACCGACGAGGTGGCCTCCCGCTCACTGGTCGCCGCGGCGGCCCGGCGCACCGTCGACGAGGCCGAGCAGTTCCTGCGGCTGCTCGCCGCCGCCCACTGCTCGGGCGCCGCCGTCGACTGGACGCCGCTCGCCCCCGAAGGACCGGCCGCCCACCTCGACCTGCCCGGCTACGCCTTCCAGCACCGCAGCTACTGGGTGCGGCCCGACGAGGGCGCGCTCGGCGACCTGGGCCGCGCCGGACTCGCCGCGCTCGACCACCCGATGCTGCGCGTCGCCGCGCCGCTCGCCGGCCGCGACGCATGGCTGTTCAGCGGCAGGCTCTCCACCACCGACCAGCCGTGGCTGAGCGACCACGCCGCCTTCGGGTCGGTGCTCCTGCCCGGCACCGGATTCGTGGACCTCGCGCTGGCCGCGGGCCGCCGCCTCGACCTGCCCGTCCTGGACGAACTCGTCCTGTCGGCGCCCCTGTTGTTCGACGGCGCCGCCGCCGTGGACGTACAGCTCTCCGTGACCGAGGCCGACCACACCGGCCGCCGGCGCCTGTCGGTCCACTCGCGCACCGCCACCGGCGCCACCGCGCCCGACCCCGGCGAGCCGGAGTGGACGCTGCACGCCACCGGGACCCTCGCCCCCGCCGACGACGTGGCGCCCGCCTGGACCGGCCCCGACTGGCCGCCCGCCGACGGCGCGCCGGTCGACGCGGAGCGGCTCTACGACCGGCTCACCGACCTGGGATTCGGCTACGGCCCCGGCTTCCAGGGCGTACGCGCCGCCTGGACCCGTGGGGACGAGGTCTTCACCGAGGTGGCCCTGGACGAGACCACAGCGGGCCGGGCGGCCGGCTTCGGGGTGCACCCGGCGCTCCTGGACGCGACCTTCCACGCCGTCATCGACGTGCTCGCCGCCGACCTGCCCGACGGCGAACTGCCGCTCCCCTTCTCCTTCGGCGGCGTCCGCCTGTACCGGCCCGGCGCCACCGCGGTGCGCGCCCGCATCATCCGCTCGGGCCCCGAGAAGGTCCGTATCGACGCCTGCGACGCCACCGGCGCCGCGGTGCTGTCCATCGACGCCGTGCTCGCCCGCCCCGCGCAGGCGCGCGCCCTCGCCGGGGCCCGCAGCCCGCTCTACGCGCTCGACTGGACGGCGCTGCCGGCGGCCGCGGCGGCGCCCCGGCGCCTCGTCGCCCTGGGCCGGCCCGTCGCGGGCTGCGCCGAGACGTACGCGGACGCCGCGGACTTCGCGGCCCGCGGGGGAGAGCCTGGCGCGGCCGTCCTCTGGACGCCCCGGACCTCGCCTGCGGACGGCGCCGACGTCCCCGCGGCCGTCCGCGCGGCCGTGCACGACGCCCTCGCGGTGTTGCGCGACTGGCTCTCCGCGCCGGGCTGCGCCGACGCGACGCTGACCGTCCTGACCCGCAACGCGGCGGGGCTGCCCGGTGAGACGCCGGACCCCGCCGCGGCGGCCGTCCGCGGCCTGGTCCGCAGCGCGCAATCGGAACACCCGGGGCGCATCGTCACCCTCGACCTCGACGCCGGCGACCCCACCGGCCTGCACCAGCACATCGCCGCCGCGCTCGCCACGGACGAACCGCAACTCGCGCTCCGCGGCGCCGCCCTGCTGGCACCGCGGCTGACCTGGACGACCACCGCCGCACCGGCCGGCAAGCCCTTCGGTGAGGGCACCGTCCTGATCACCGGCGGCGCGGGCGGGCTGGCCGCCGTCACCGCGCACCACCTCGTCACCCGGCACGGGGTGCGCGACCTGCTGCTCGTCTCGCGCCGCGGCGCCGACGCACCGGGTGTCGGGGAACTGGTCGCCGAACTGACCGGACTCGGCGCCGCCGTACGCGTCGCCGCGTGCGACGTCAGCGACCGCGCCGCCGTCGGGGCGCTGCTGGCCTCCGTACCGGAGCACGCCCCGGTGACCGCCGTCGTGCACACCGCGGGCGTGGTCGACGACGGCACCGTCGAGACCCTGACCGCCGAGCAGGTGGACCGCGTCCTCGCCCCGAAGGTCGACGCCGCCTGGCATCTGCACGAACTCACCCGCGACCTGGACCTCTCGGCGTTCGTGCTGTTCTCCTCCGCCGGGCCGCTGCTCGGCGGAGCGGGCCAGGGCAACTACGCGGCCGCGAACGCGGCGATGGACGCGCTCGCCCAGGCCCGCCGCAGCGCCGGCCTGCCCGCGCACTCGCTGGCGTGGGGGCTGTGGAAGCGCGGCATGGCCGAGGCGTTGAACGAGCCGGGCGGCGCACACCTGGTGCGCCGGATCCGCACCCGTCTCGGGCTCTCCCCGATCGAGCCGGACACCGGTATGCAGCTGTTCGACGCCGCGCTGCACACCGGCGACCCGCTGCTGATGACCGCGGTGCTCGACACTCCCGCCCTCACCGCGCTGGCCCGCCTCGGCACCCTGCCCGCGCTGCTGCGCGGCCTGATCCACCTCCCGGCGCGCGGCCGGGCCGGCGACAGCCCGTTGCGCACCCGGTTGCTCGACGCCCCCGCCGAACAGTGGGAGGCGCTGATCCGCGACGAGGTCCGCGCGATCGTCGCCGGGGTCCTAGGCCACGAGTCGGGTGACGCCATCGACCCCGAGACCCCGTTCACGGAACTGGGCTTCGACTCGCTCGGCGGCGTCGAGTTCCGCAACAAGGTGACCGCCGCCACCGGCGTCCCGCTCCCCTCCACCCTGGTCTTCGACTACCCGACCGCCGCCGCGGTCGCGGGCTTCCTGCGCACCCGGGTCGACGACGCGGAGCCGTCCCGGCCGCGCCCCGCCCCGGCCCGGCCCCGGACCACGGCCCCGGCCGACGAACCGATCGCGATCGTCGGCATGAGCTGCCGCTACCCCGGCGGCGCCGACACCCCCGACCAGCTCTGGGAGCTGATCGAGGGGCGCGTCGACGCGATCACCCCGATCCCGGACGACCGCGGCTGGGACGTCGAGAACCTGTACGACACCGACCCCGGCAAACCGGGCAGGATCTACAGCCGGGAAGGCGGATTCCTGCCCGCCGCGGGCGACTTCGACGCCGCCTTCTTCGGCATCGGCCCCCGCGAGGCCGCGGCGATGGACCCGCAGCAGCGACTGCTGCTCGAAGCGTCCTGGGAAGCGCTCGAGGACGCCGGCATCGATCCGACCACCCTGCGCGGCAGCGACACCGGGGTGTACGCGGGCGTCATGTACCAGGACTACGGCTACACGGCGCGCGAGGCCGCCGACGGCGCCGCGGACGGTTACCTGGCGACCGGATCGGCCGGCAGCGTCGTCTCCGGCCGGGTCTCCTACGCCCTCGGCCTGGAAGGCCCCGCCATGACGGTGGACACCGCGTGCTCGTCGTCGCTGGTGGCCCTGCACCTGGCGGTGCAGGCCCTGCGCGCGGGAGAGACGTCACTGGTCCTGGCCAGCGGCGTGACGGTCATGTCGACCCCGCTGCTGTTCCTGGAGTTCTCCCGGCAGCGGGCGCTCTCCCCCGACGGACGCTGCAAGGCGTTCGCGAACGGCGCGGACGGTGTCTCCTGGGCCGAGGGCGTCGGCGTACTCGCCCTGGAGCGGCTCTCCGACGCGCGGCGCAACGGGCGCCCCGTGCTGGCCGTGATCCGCGGCAGCGCCGTCAACCAGGACGGTGCGAGCAACGGCCTGACCGCACCGAACGGCCCCTCCCAGGAACGGGTGATCGCGCAGGCACTCAGCAACGCGGGGGTGAGCGCGGCCGAGGTGGACGCGGTGGAGGCGCACGGCACCGGCACCACGCTCGGCGACCCGATCGAGGCGCAGGCGCTGATCAACGCCTACGGACAAGACCGCGCCGAGCCGCTGCGGATCGGATCGCTCAAGTCGAACATCGGGCACACCCAGGCCGCGGCAGGTGTCGGCGGCGTCATCAAGATGGTGCAGGCGCTGCGGCACGAGACGCTGCCGTCCACCCTGCACGTCGACGCGCCCTCGCCGCACGTGGACTGGTCGGCGGGCGCGGTCCGCATCCTGACCGAGGCCGAACCGTGGCCGGCCACGGAGCGTCCGCGCCGGGCGGGGGTCTCGTCGTTCGGGATCAGCGGCACCAACGCGCACGTGATCCTCGAGGAGGCGCCCCCGGCCCCGCCGCGGCCGGCCGCCCCGACCCGCCCGGCGGCCCTGCCGCTGCTGCTCTCCGCGAAGACGCCCGCCGCGCTGCGGGCCCAGGCGCACCGGCTGCACGACACGCTGCGCGAGCGCCCGGAACTCGACCTGACCGACGTCGCGGTGACGCTGGCGCAGCACCGCGCGCGACTCGACCAGCGCGCCGCCGTCGTGGGCCAGGACCGGGAGACGCTGCTGGCGGCCCTGGCACGGCTGGCCGCCGACGAGCAGGGGACGGGCCTCATCGACGGCGTCGGCCGGACGGGTACGACCGCGTTCCTCTTCACCGGCCAGGGCGCGCAGCGGGCCGGCATGGGCACGGAGCTGTACCGGGCGTTCCCGGCCTTCGCCGCCGCGCTCGACGAGGTGTGCGCGCACTTCGACGCCGAGCTGGAGCATCCGCTGCGGGACGTGATGTCCGGCGCGACCGCCGAACCCCTGCTGGACCGCACCGAGTACGCCCAGCCCGCGCTGTTCGCGTTCGAGGTGGCGCTGTACCGCCTCGTGGAGTCGCTGGGCGTGGTCCCCGACGCGGTCGCCGGGCATTCGGTCGGCGAGCTGGCCGCGGCGCACGTCGCCGGGGTGTGGTCGCTGCCGGACGCGTGCCGGCTCGTCGCGGCCCGGGGCCGGCTGATGGGCGCGCTGCCGGCCGGCGGGAGCATGCTGGCCGCAGCGGTGCCGGAGGCGCGGGCCCTGGAACTGCTCGCGGCGGACCACACCGCCGTCTCGCTGGCCGCCGTGAACGCCCCCGACGCCGTTGTCTTCTCCGGGGACGGCGACGCGGTGGCGGCGCTCGAAGCGACGCTGGCGGCCGAGGGCGTGCGGACCAGCAGGCTGCGGGTGAGCCACGCGTTCCACTCCGCCTCGATGGACCCGATGCTGCCCGAGTTCGCCCGGATCGCCGCGGAACTGACGTACCACGAGCCCCGCCTGCCGTTGTGCTCCACGGTCTCCGGCGCCGTCGCCGACGAGGCGATGGGGACACCCGCGTACTGGGTCCGGCAGGTGCGCGAGACCGTGCGCTTCGCGCCGGCGGTGCGGTCCCTGCTCGATTCCGGTGTGCGCCTCTTCGTCGAACTGGGCCCGGACGCGGTCCTGACGACGATGACCCGCGCCACCCTGGCGGCGGACCCCGCCACACACGCGACGGCGGTCGCCGGATCGCGGCGCACCGTCGCCGAACCCGAGCAGCTGGTCACCGCGCTGGCGACCGCGGACTGCGCGGGGCGGCCGGTGCGGTGGACGGAGTTCTTCGGCGCCCGGCCCAGGACCCGGACCACGCTGCCCACCTACCCCTTCCAGCACGAACGGTTCTGGCTGCGGCCGGCCGAGGCCGTCGCGCCCCTCGCCGGTGCCGACTCCGCCGGCCACCCGCTGCTCCACACCCAGATGCAGCTCGCCGGCACGGACGAGTGGCTGTTCACCGGCAGGCTCTCCACGCGCACCCACCCCTGGCTCGCCGTCCACACCGTCTTCGGCACGGCCGTGGCGCCGGCCACCGCACTCGTGGAACTGGCGCTGGCCGCCGGTGCCCGGCTCGGCGTACCGCGCCTGGCGGAACTGGCGGTCGAGGCGCCGCTGATCCTCCCGGCCGACGGCGGCGCGGACCTGCAACTCACCGTGGGCGCACCCGACGCCGACGGGCACCGGCCCCTGACCGTCCACTCCCGCGCCGGCGACACCTGGGCGCCGCACGCCCGCGGCCTGCTCGCACCCGCCGCACCGGCGGCGGCGCCGGACTGGTCCCGGGCCTGGCCCCCGGCGGGTGACCCGCTCGACGTGGCGGAGCTGTACCGCGCGCTCGGCGACCTCGGCTTCGGGTACGGCCCGGCCTTCCAGGGCGTGCGCGCCGCATGGACGCGCGGGGACGAGATCTTCGCCGACCTGGCGCTCGACCCCGGCACCGCGGCGCACGCCACCGATTTCGGGGTCCACCCGGCGCTGCTGGACGCCGTGTTCCACGCGACGGCCGGCCGGCTCGCCGAGGACGGGCCCGGCGACCGGGTGCCCCTGCCGTCCGCCTTCGACGGTGTCCAGCTGGACCGGTCCGGCGCCGGTGCCGTGCGCGCCCGCGTCACCCGCGTCGCACCGGACACGTTCCGCGTGGAGGCGGTCGACGCGGCCGGCGCCCCGGTGCTGACCATGGACACGGTGCGGGTACGCCCCGTCGAGCCGCGGGCGCTGGCCCAACTGCGCGGCGCGCCGCCGCTGTTCGACATCGAGTGGACCGCCGTGCCCACCGTCCCCGGAGCGGACACCGGGCGCCTGGTCGTGCTCGGCGACCCGGCGGCCGTCGAGGCCGCCGAGCCGCCGGCGAGCCGCGCCGACCTCGCGGACCTGCCCGTGCTGCGCGACGCGCCCGACACCGTGGTCTGGCCGGCGCCCCGGAGGACCGGCGCCGGCGCGGCGGACGTACACGACGGCGTACTGACGACGCTGCGCCTGCTGCAACGGTGGATCAGCGCCGAACACCCCGGGCGGCTCGTGATCCTGACGCGCACATCCGCCGGACTGCCCGGCGAGGAACCCGATCTGGTCGGTGCCGCCGTGGCGGGCCTGGTGCGCAGCGCGCAGTCCGAGCACCCGGGCCGCTTCCTCCTCATCGACCAGGACGGCGACGCCCTGCCGGTCGGGACGCTCGCCGCCGCCCTGGCCCAGGACGAACCCCACCTGGCCGTGCGCGGCGGCCGGCTCCTGGCCCCGCGCCTGCGGCCGCTGCCCGTCACCCGGCCCGAGGCGCCGCTCCCGCTCGGCCGCGGCACGGTGCTCATCACCGGCGGCACCGGCGGCATCGGCGCGATCGTCGCCCGGCATCTGGTCGCCGCGCACGGCGCACGCCGGCTGTTGCTGGTGTCACGGCGCGGCGGCGCCGCGGAGGGCGCCGCCGGCCTGGCCGCCGAGCTGACCGGCCTCGGCGCCCACGTGCGGGTCGAGGCGTGCGACGTCACCGACCGCGGCGCGCTCCAGGCACTGTTGGCCGGCATCGACGCCGATGCCCCGCTGACCGCCGTCGTCCACGCGGCGGGCGTCCTGGCGGACGGCACGCTCGACACCCTCACCGCCGCGCAGACGACACGGGTCCTGGCGCCGAAGGCCGACGCGGCACTCCACCTGCACGAGCTGACCCGCCACCTGGAGCTGTCGGCGTTCGTGCTGTTCTCGTCCGCGGCGCCGATGCTCGGCGGACAAGGACAGGGCAACTACGCCGCCGCCAACAGCGTGCTGGACGCGCTGGCCCGCGTGCGCCGCAGCGCGGGCCTGCCCGCGCACTCGCTGGCGTGGGGACTGTGGACCGTCGGCATGGCGGAGGCGCTCAGCGGGGACGGCGCCGAGCAGTACGCTCGCCAGATCCGGACCAGACTGGGCCTGGTCCCGATCGACGAAGAGGCCGGGACGGCCCTGTTCGACCAGGCGCTCGCGAGCGACCGGGCGACGCCGACGACGGCCCTGCTGGACACGGCGGCGCTCACCGCCCTGGCACGCGGCGGCACCCTGCCCGCGGTCCTGCGCGACCTGGTCCGGGTCCCCCCGGCCGCCGCGCGTGCCGGTCTCGGCCTGGCGCGGCAGCTGGCCGCGGGCTCCGACGCCGACGCCGAGGCGATGGTCCTGCGGGAGGTGCGCACGGTCGCCGCGTCGGTCCTCGGCCACCCGTCCGGCGACGCGGTCGACCCGAACGCGCCGTTCACGGAGCTCGGCTTCGACTCCCTCAGCGCCGTCGAGTTCCGCAACCGGCTCGCACAGCTGACCGGGCTGACGTTCCCGCCGACGCTCGTCTTCGACCAGCCGACCGTCGCCGACGTGGCGAAACTGGTGCGCTCGCGGATCGAGGAGAGCGAGACCGGGGTGGCCGAGCAGCCACCGGCCGGCGCGCGCGGCACGATCACCGACCTGGTGTCGGCGGCGCACCGCCGCGGCGAACTGGCCGGGGCGCTGCCCCTGTTGACGGCCGGCTCGGCCCTGATGACGACCTACTCCGCCGCCGAGGCCGGTGCGCGGCGCCCGGCCGTCCAGCTCCTGGCGCGCGGCGCCACGGCGCCGGCGCTCATCTGCCTCCCCTCGTTCCTGGCGGGGTCGGGCACGCACCAGTTCGCCCGTCTCGCCCGCGAACTGGGCGGCGAGCGACAGGTCAGCGCGGTGCGGCTGCCCGGCACGCGCGCGGGCGACGACCTGCCGGCGACCTGGGAAGCGGCGATCGCATCCCTCGCCGCGACCGTCGCGGCGGAACTCGGACGCAGCCCGGTGGCGCTCGTCGGCTACTCGGCCGGTGGCGCGCTCGCCCATGCGGTCGCCCGGCGGCTGGAGGACGACGGCCACGAACTCGCGGGCGTCGCGATGATCGACACCTACTCCCCGCAGGACGCCGACCTCAACCGGCGCGTGCTCACCGACGCCCTCGGCCAGATCCTCTCCCGGGACAACGCGCTGACCCCCGTCGACGACCACGCCCTGGTCGCCATGGGCGGCTACGTGCGGATATACGCCGAGCGCGCGGCCGAGCCGATCACCGCGCCGACGCTGAACCTGCGCGCCACCCAGACGCTGAGCAGCTTCGGCGACGTCGCCCCCGTCCCCGGCTGGCAGCACCGCGGACCGGTCGAGCACGTCGAGGGGGACCACTTCTCGATCGTCGAGGAAAAGGCGGCACAAACCGCCGCGCACCTTCGCCGCTGGCTTGATTCGCTCGGCGGTCACTGATATCCGGACGAGGGAAAGGGAGTGCAATTGGAGAGATGAGGAACAATGAAATACGCGGACCGCAATACCGTCGACGACCCGGCATTATGGATCCGGTCACAGTGAATGCGGCCCTGGTGGATCCAGCCGCACGGGCAGAGCAGGAACAGCGCAGGGGCATAGCTTCAACAAGCAAGTCAAGACTTACCTTTGGGGATTGTTGGCCGTATGGTATTGCTCGAATCGAAGGAGCCCCTGTTGTCGAAGAAGAATGATCCCGCTGTGCGTGCGCTTGCGTCGGAGCAGGATTATGTGTCCTCGTTGTACGAGCTGATCAGCGAGCGGATCTCCGAGGCGCGAGTACACCGGGCGAATGTGCTGAAGGCCCCGGCCGACAGCGCGGGTGAGGCATACGAGAGAGAAATCGCCGCCGAGCGCCTGGCCAAGGAGATCGCCCGCCTGGAAGGCGCCGAGAAGGGTCTCGTCTTCGGGCGTATCGACTGGACGGACGGCACCGCCCTGCGCATCGGCCGGATCGGAGTGCACACGGAGGAGGACGACCTGCCGCTGCTCGTGGACTGGCGCGCGAACGCGGCACGGCCCTTCTACGAGGCGACCCCGGTCCACCCGATGGGCCTGCGGCGGCGCCGGCACCTGCGCCTGGAGGAGCGCACGGTCGTCTCGGTGAGCGACGAACTCCTCGACGGAACCGCCCCGACGGACGAGGACGTCGTGGGGGACGGCCCGTTGACCGAGGCCCTGTCGGCGCGGCGTACGGGCACGATGCAGGCAGCCGTCGCGACGCTCCAGGCCGAGCAGGACGAGATCGTCCGCTCCGCCCACCGCGGCGTGACCGTGGTGCAGGGCGGCCCCGGCACCGGCAAGACCGTCGTCGCCCTGCACCGGGCGGCCTACGTCCTGTACGCGTTCCCGCGCGCCGCCGAGGAGGGCGTCCTGGTGGTGGGCCCGAACGCCCGGTTCCTCGACTACATCTCCCAGGTCCTTCCCTCGCTCGGCGAGAACGACGTCGACCTCGCGACCTGCCGGGAGCTGGCCGGGGTCGCCACGGACGCGGCGGACCCCATCGGCACGGCACGGCTCAAGGGCGGCGTCGACCTCGCCGACGCCCTGGCGGGCCTGCTCCGCCGCCACCAGGCCCCGGCCGGCGACTTCACCGTCCGGGTCGGCCAGGAACGGGTGCACCTGCCCGCCGGGGAGGTCGCCGCGGCCCGCGACGCGGCGCTGGCGGCCGTGCAGGGCCACAACCCCGCGCGCCAGGTGTTCAAGGAGCTCCTGGCCGACGCCGTCACCGACGCGATGCAACGGGACATGGGCGACCTCCTGGAGCAGATCGACGCCGACACCGAACGGATGACCGGCCTGAACCTCGACCGGTTCACCGGCGTCGCCCAGCGCCGTGCCGAGGGTGCGGCCGACGCGGGCCCGGCCCACGAGCTGGACCTGGACGCCATCCGGGCCGACCTCCTCGACGACGCCGGCGTCGACGCGGCGGTGGAGGCGCTGTGGCCGCGGCTGGCCCCCGGCGACCTCGTGGCGGCGCTCCTGACGGACGCCGACGCCCTCGCCGAGTGGCTGCCCCGCCTGAGCGCGCCGGAGCGGGCCCTGCTGCTGCGCGGCCCCGACGCCCCGTGGACCGACGCCGATCTGCCGTTGCTGGACGAGGCGGCGAGTCTGGTCGGCGGCCCGCCCGAGCGGACGTACGGGCACGTCGTCGTCGACGAGGCGCAGGAACTGACCGCCATGCAGTGGCGGATGATCGTCCGCCGCTGCCCGGCACGGTCGATGACGCTGGTGGGCGACTTCGCCCAGGCGGGCCCGGTCGCGACGGCGCGCGACTGGAAGGAAGCCCTGAGCCCGCACGTCGGACCGCGGTTCAAACTGCACGACCTGACCGTCAGCTACCGCACCACGCAGGAGATCCTGGAGAGCGTCCGGGACCTGCTCTCGCGGATCGCCCCGGACCAGAAACCCACCCGCTCGCTGCGCAGCGGTGAAAGCCCCCGCACCGTGACCACGCCCCCGGACGGTTCGGTCGCCGCCGTCGCCCGGGAACTGCGCGCCCAGAGCAGCGCACACCCCGGCGAGCTGCTGGGAGTGGTCTGCGCGGACACCCGGGTGAACGAACTGACGGCCCGGGGCCTCGCCGACCAGGCACGCATCGTGCCGGCGTCCGAGGCCCGCGGCCTGGAATTCGACGGGGTCGTCGTCCTGAACCCCGAGGAGATCATCGCGGCCCGCCCCGGCGGGGAGAGGGACCTGTACGTAGCCCTGACCCGGGCCACCAAACGCCTGTGCACCCTGACCGTCCAGCCCGTCTGATGCCCGGGTGCGCCCGTGCCGTCGCCGCGGGCGCACCCGGCGGACGCGCCGGATCGCGGTCACAGCAACCGGTCGACCAGCCCGTCGACGTACTCCGGGGTGAGCTCCATACCGAACAGGACGCGGATGTACATCGGCGCCATGATGTGGTCCAGCACGCCGAACGCGTCGGGCGGCTCCTCACCCCGTGCCCGGGCGCGGTCGAGCATGGCCTGGAGCTGCCGCGTCCGTTCGGCGAGAAGGTCGTCCCGCGCCCGCAGGCCCTGCGGACCGTTGCTCGACAGGGCGACGGCCAGCCGCACCACCGCGAGCCCGTCGGGCCCGGTGATCTCGCGGGCCACGGTGGCCGCGTACGTGCGCAGGTCCCCGGCGAGGCTCCCGGTGTCGGGCATCGGCGACTGCGCGTTGAGACGCGTGAGCGCCACGTCGGTGAGCAGGGCCTCCAGGCTGCCCCACCGGCGGTAGACGCTGCTGTCGGCCACCCCCGCGCGGGCCGCGACCTCGCCGACGGTGAAGGTGCCGTAGCCGCGCTCGTTGACCAGGTCGGTGACGGCCTGGTGCACCTGCGCGCCGACCCGGGCGCTGCGCCCGCCGGGCCGCCGGGCTCGCTGTTGCTCATTCATACCCACCACCTTAACGCAGTCGAGACTTGCGTTAAGGGGTCGGACCTCTCTATAGTCGACTAACGCAGCCCTTGACTGCTTTAGCGGATCCGAAGGCTGATCACGTCAGCCGTGGAGAGGCACCACAACCCTTGAGAGGAACCCCCATGGCAGCATCGCCCGCGGGCGCAGGCAGTCGACAGAACCGGGGCGTGCTGCTCGCGGTGACCTGCCTGGGCCAGTTCATGGTCCTGCTCGACAACACGATCGTCGGAGCGGCGCTCCCCGACATGCAGCACCGGCTGCACACCGAGCTGACCGGCCTGCAGTGGATCGTCGACGCGTACGTCCTGCTGGTCGCCATGCTGCTGCTGTCCGGCGGCGTCTTCGCCGACCGGTTCGGCCGCAAGCGGGTGTACCTGACCGGCGTCGCCGTCTTCACCGCCGCGTCGCTGCTGTGCGCCCTCGCCCCCTCCCTCGGCTGGCTGATCGCCGGCCGGGTCCTGCAGGGCATCGGCGCCGCGGCCCTGAGCCCCGCCTCGCTCGCCCTGCTCGCCGCCGCCTACCCGGTGCCGCAGGAACGCGTCAAGGCGATCGGCCTGTGGGCCGGACTCAGCGGAATCGGCCTGGCCGCGGGCCCCGTGGCCGGCGGCGTCCTGACGGACGCCTACGGCTGGCCCGCCATCTTCCTGGTCAACCTGCCCATCGGCGCGCTCCTCCTGCTGGTCGGCCTGGGCCGCCTCGGCGAATCCCGCAACCCGAACGCCCCCGCGATCGACGTCCCCGGAACCGTGCTCTCCGTTCTCGGCGTGGGAGTGCTCACCTACGCGCTGATCGAGGGCGGCGCCCGCGGCTGGACGTCACCGCTGATCCTGAGCGGCTTCGCCGCCGCGGTGCTCCTCCTCGCCGCCTTCCTCGCGGTCGAGGCGCGCCGCCGCGCCCCGATGCTGCCGCTGCGGCTGTTCCGGCAGCGCCTGTTCACCGTGTCCAACACCGCCATGACCGTGGTGGGGTTCGCGCTCATGGGCTCGTCGTTCTTCTTCTCCCAGTTCTTCGTCTACGTCCAGGGCAGCTCGATCCTCCGGGCCGGCCTGCAGACCCTGCCGCTCTCCCTCGCCATGGTGGTCGTCAGCCCGTACGCGGGCCGGCTCGCCGCCCGGTACGGCTTCCGCTCCGTGGTCACCACCGGCCTGGCCCTGGCCGGCCTCGGTCTCCTCGCGCTCGGCACGGTGCACGCCGACACCGGCTACGGGAACGTGTGGTGGCGCCTGGCCCTCGCCGGCGCCGGCTTCGCCCTGGCCCTGTCCCCCCTGACGGGGGCCGCCATCCAGGCGGTCAGCCCCCAGGAGGGCGGCCTCGCCTCGGGCATCAGCGCCACCACCCGGCAGATCGGCGCGGTCCTCGGCGTGGCCCTGCTCGGAGCGGTCGTGCGCACCCGCCAGTCCGGCGGCGCCTCCTTCGAGACCGGCCTCAACAGCGCCTTCCTCGCCGCCGGCGCCGTCACCCTGGCCACCGCGGTCTTCACCGGCCTGTGGCTGGCGAGGTCCAGGCCCGCGCAGGCCCCCGCCGCCGCGGACACACTCACCCCGTCGCAGGCGGCACCCGCGACCAGCCACTGACGGCGACACCTGTGCGGGGCCGGTGCCGGACGTGTGTGTCCCGGGCGGCCCCGATGACGACACGAAAGAGAAGGGCCGGGGCGTACCGCAACTGACGTGGACGGGACCGGCGTCGACCGGCGAGCCCGTGGCCCGGCCCGGCTACGCGCCCGCCACGAGGGTGTACATCACCGACCGGTCCTGCTTGTGGCGCCGGATCTTTCCCTTGGCGACCAGCGACTCCAGGGTGTTCCGCACGACCTGCGGGGTCGGCTCGCGGTCCGGGTGCTCGCGCATCAGCTCCGCGCGCAACTCCTTCGCCGGACGCGGCCCGTCGTGCCGCGCGAGCAGCTCCATCAGCAGCGCGCCGAGCAGCGGCTGCCGCCCGGCCGCACCACCGGCGGTCTTCGCCTTCGGGGCGGCGGACCGCTGCCGGGACGCCTTGCCGGCAGGCGCGGGCGCGCTCTGCGCCTGCCCGGGCAGCGGGGCGGGGTCCGCGGGGGCACCGGCGCGCTCGGCGAGCTTCATGATGTCCGCCAGGAGAGTCTCCTCCTGCTGCAACATCCGCAGCTTCTCGTGGAGTTCCTGCTGTCGGCGGCGGTTCTCCTCCAGATCCGACGCGGCCTGCTCTGCGTACCGCGATCGGAGCGTGGCGGCTGATTGGCTGGTCACAACCGGTCACTCCCTAGTAATGGTGGACCCTCGGCATGGTACCCACGCCGGGAGCCCGTGAGGAGGAGAGCGGAAGCGGTCAGGTGTGCGCCGAGGTGTTCATACCCGCACGGGCCGTCCATACCCGGTGGGTTGTCCCTGCCGCACCGGCTCCGGGCCCGTCACGCGGCGCCGAGCCCGGTCAGGACGGTGTCGACGACGAGGTCCGCCGCCTGCCCGTCGGAGAGCCCCGGCATCCGCCGGACCACCAGGTGCATCAGCTCCGGCAGGAGCGCCTGCGCCCAGCCGTCGGGCACCCCGGCCCGGAAGATGCCCTCGTCGACCGCCCGCCGCACGAACGCGTCGACCTCCCGGACCGAGGCGTCCCGCCGCTCGCGCACCGCGTCGTCGGCGAGCATGCGCGCGAGGTCGACCGGCCAGGTGCGGTTCACCCCGATGATGTTCTCCACGTACCGGTGCAGGGCCACGGGGACGGGCGCCTCGCGCAGGCGGGCGTCGGCGATGGCCCGCTCGATGGCCTCGAGCCGCGACACATAGATCGCCGCGAGCAGCTCCTCGCGGGTGGCGAACCGCCGGTAGACGGTCCTGCGGTCCACACCCGCCTGCGCGGCGATACTCGCGATGCTCGCACCCGGATCGGCGGCGAGCATGCGCGCCCCGGTGGTCAGGACGGCTTCGAGATTGCGTGCGGCGTCGGCCCTCATGGCCGGGAGTCTAGACGAGCCCGGTGCCGGTGACCGCCCGGCCGGAAGCCTTGTGGGTGTGCAAGTAACCTGTCAGAGTGGTGACGTAACGGAGGCGGCACACGACGGCGCGCGGCCGCCCCGTCCCCGCGGCGACGAAAGGAACCACGTGATCAGCAGAGGCAGGGTCTCCCGGGCGGTGGCAGGCGCGATCGGCACGGCGGAAGCGGGCCGGACCCAGACACCCGCCAAGGTGGACACACCCGACCACCCCCAGGAACGGTCACACCAGGGGCTCGGACCGGTGCGACACGTGCGTACCGACGTCCTCGACATCGCCTATCACGCCCTCGGCCCAGTCGACGGAACGCCGGTGATCCTGCTGCACGGCTGGCCGTTCAGCCCGGTCGGCTCCTACGCGCGGGTGGCGCCGCCGCTCGCCGCCCAGGGGTTCCGCTGCTACATCCCCTACCTGCGCGGCCACGGCACGACCACGTTTCGCCACGCGGAGACCCACCGCTCCGGCCAGCAGGCCGCGCTCGGCGCCGACCTGATCGACTTCATGGACGCGCTCGGCATCCGCCGTGCCCTGTACGCCGGGTACGACTGGGGCGGGCGCGCCGCCAACGTGGCCGCGGCTCTGTGGCCCCACCGCTGCGCGGGCCTGGTCTCCGTCAACGGCTACCTCATCCAGAATCTGGCCCGCGCCCAGGAGCCCCTGGCACCCTCCCTCGAACAGGGCTTCTGGTACTTCTTCTACTTCCTCACCGAGCGCGGCGCGAAGGGCCTGGAGCGGAGCCGGGAGGACATCGGCCGCGTCGTCTGGCGGCACAACTCGCCCGCATGGCGGTTCACCGAGGCGGAGTTCGCCGAGGCCGCGCACGTGTGGCACAACCCCGACCACGTCCCGGTCACGCTGCACAGCTACCGCCACCGCCTCGGCGCGGCGCCCGGCGCGCCCCGCTACGCCCCACTGGAGCACCGCCTCCTCGCCCAGCCCGCCGTCGCCGCGCCCACCGTCACGCTGGACGGCAAGGCCGACGGCGTGACGCCCTGGACCGACGGCGGCTCCTACGCGGCGCACTACACCGGAGCCTGGCGCCACCACGTCGTCCCCGGCGCGGGCCACAACCTGCCGCAGGAGCGCCCCGACGCGTTCGTCTCCGCGGTCCTGGAGGTCCACGGCCTGCGCTGAACCCCGGCAGCGGGGCAGGGCGGCCGGTTCAGTCCGTGAGCGCGTAGAAACGCATCGGCGAGTTCGGCTCGAAGCCGATGCGCGGATAGACCGGCGCCCCGGCGACCGTGGCGTGCAGGGTCGCCCGGGTCAGCCCGGTGGCCCGCGCCCCCTCGTACAGCGCCTTGCGGGTGACCGCCTCGCCGTACCCGCGCCGCTCCCAGGCCGGATCGGTGGCGACCAGCGCGACGAACAGGCGCCCGTCGGCCTCGACGGTGGCGGCGCACGTCACCGGCGCCCCGTCCCGCAGCCCCAGATAGGCGTGCACGCCGGTCCGCCACAGGGTGGACCCGGCGAGGCCGTCGCGGGCGTCCTGCACCGGGAAGCCGTAGGCACGCGCGTTCAGATCGGCGTAGGCCAGCAGCTGCGCGTCGGTCGTCACCCGGACGAACGTCAGCTCGGGGTGGGAGGGTTCGGGGAGCGGCAGGAAGTCGCCCGCCATCCCCGTGCCGGGAAAGGCGTGGACGAGCCCGGCCCGGCCGGCCGCCGCGTCGAGCGCCGCGGCGGCGTCGTCCCGGAGCAGGTCGTCGAAGACCCACAGGAAGCCGGGCCGCCGCTTCGACCGCATGATCGCGGCGGCCTCGCTGAGGCGTCGGCCCACGAGGGCGGTGTCCGCACGCACCTCGGTCAGCGTCAGGCAGTTCCAGAACGGGAAGCGGGAGTCGGCCCACCGCACGGCGATGCCCGGCAGGTCGCGGACGTCGGCGTCCGGATCGCGGTCCAGCACCATGGCCCGCCAGACCACGGCGAGTTGCTCCATCGATTCGATCGAGTCCGCGAGCGCGTGCATCCGAGCTCCTCCGGGCGTGGGGTGGGGGAACGGCGGAGGGCGGGCCCGGCCGGGGGTGCCGGTCGGGTCCGCCCTCGTGGGCCTGTGTCAGTGCCGGGGGGTGGTTCAGCCCCGGACGATGTTCTCGGCCTGGGGGCCCTTCTGGCCCTGGGTGATGTCGAAGGTGACCGTCTCGCCCTCGACGAGCTCGCGGTAGCCGTTACCGGCGATGTTGCTGTAGTGGGCGAACACGTCGGGTCCGCCACCGCTCTGCTCGATGAAGCCGAAGCCCTTTTCGGAGTTGAACCACTTCACGGTACCGCTGGCCATACTGCTGTCCTTTGACTGACGCCCGGCCAGGTGCCGGGCTGGGATGCCGAAGGCGCCACCCACGAACACGGGTGGGCCCTGCACCGTTTTACCCCGACGACGTGTGCACACACCAGCCCCACAGGCCGTTGACAACAGACTCGTCAGGTAAAAATCGCTCGATCCACCACTGCCCCTCGAGCCATGGAGCGCGGCGGCAGGCCGCCGCACCGCCCCCGGACCCCGCCGCCTCGCCCAGGGGGCGGCAGCAACTCGCCGCCGAAGGGATGACGGTCGCCCCCCGGACCCGCCGCGGCCCCTAGGAAGGGACTCCCCAACCAAGGAGGACCCCATGTCCACGTGGTTCCGCACCGCTCTCGGCCCCGGCCTCGGCGCCGCCCTCGGCCTCTCGTTCCTGCTCGCCGTCCCGTCCGCCTCCGCCGCCCCGGGCGAGTACGTCACCGTCGACCCCGTCGGCCGCGTCACCGGGCAGACCGTGACTCTGTCCGGCACCTACCGCTGCACCGGCAGTCCCGGCCGCACCTTCGTCTCCTCGTCCGTGCGACAGGGCTCCGCGAACACCCGGTACGGCGTCGGCGGGACCCTGGCCGACTGCGACGGGGCCGAGCACCGCTGGCAGAACACCGGCGAGGTCACCCAGGGCGCCGTGAAGCCGGGCACCGCGGAGATCGAGGCGACCGTGATGGAGCTGCGCACGCAACTGCTCGGCCTGCCGCTGCCGTACTTCCACGCGCTGCAGAAGAAGGAGGTCACCCTGCAGGGCTGAGTCCTGCACGGCCGCGCTGCTCTCCTCCTCCCCTTCCCCTCCCCTTCTCTCGCATCACCGCCTTGACTGGTTACGTGTGAGCGGGGGAGACTGAGGGCTGTCCGGGAGGCAGACGGACACGGTCCACGAAGTGGAGGACGGCCATGGATCAGGAAGCCACCGCCATCGACACCGCAGCTGCGGCCCGGCACGCACGTTTCGGGCAGCTCCCGGAGCGCATCCGCACCGAGGACACGACTCAGGGTGTGCACACCGGACCGGGCCGGTCCGCCGGCGCGTACAACCCCGAGGGGCAGTGGCAGTACTTCTCCTGCCTGGCTCTCGATCTGGGCCTGTAGGACGGACGATGCCGCCCGGGTCCGGGACGCGTGTGAGGGGCTCCTGTCCCCACCCCGGTCCCGGCCCCGGCCGCGGCCGCGGCCGCGACGACCGTACGGAGAGACCACCCCGGCCACCGGAGAAACCCACTCACACCCTCCAGGGGGACCCACATGTCCCGGACCACTGTCACCTTCGACAGCGCCGGCATCCGCATCGCCGCACACCTCTACACCCCCGGCGCCCCGGCGGCGGGCCCGCGCCCGGCGCTCGTGGTCGGCCACCCCGGCACCGGCGTGAAGGAGCAGACCGCCGGCGCCTACGCGCGGCGGATGGCCGAGCGCGGCTTCGTCACCCTGGCGTTCGACGCCGCCTACCAGGGCGAGTCCGGGGGCCTGCCACGCGGCCTGGAAGACCCCGCCCAGCGGGTCGAGGACTTCAAGGCCGCCGTCTCCCACCTCACCACCCGGGACGAGGTCGACGCCGGCCGCATCGGCCTGCTGGGCATCTGCGCCTCCGGCGGCTACGCGCTCGCCGCCGCCGGCGGCGACCACCGCGTGCGGGCCGTCGCCACGGTCAGCGGGGTGGACGTCGCCCGCCAGTTCCGGCTCGGCGCCGACGGCACCCAGGACCCGGCCGTCTTCCAGCGCCTGCTCGACGCCGCGGCGCGGGCCCGCACCACCGCGGCCCGCGGCGAGCACCCCGGCGTGCTGACGATGTTCCCCGAGACCGCCGAACAGGCCGGCGCACTCGGCGGCGAGCACGGTGTGCAGGGCTTCGAGTACTACTGCACCCCGCGCGGCGCGCACGAGCGGTCGGCGAAGTTCCTCGCCTGGGAGAGCGTCGACAGGCTCGCCTCCTTCGACGCCTTCCACGCGGTGCCGCTGCTCGCGCCGCGCCCTCTGCTCCAGATCGTCGGCGCCCGCGCCGTCACCTCCTGGATGGCCGTCGACGTCCACCAGCGGGCCACCGGCCCCAAGGAGCTGCACTGGATCGAGGGCGCCGACCACGTCGACCTGTACGACAAGAAGGAGCACGTCGACCGCGCCGTCGACAAGCTCACCGACTTCTGCGCCACGCACCTCGGCCCCCACCCGGAAACGGACCGCTGACGCCATGAGCACCCTCGCGGACACCACCGCCAACACCCGTCTCATCGCCGCGTACGCGGAGTCGGTCGACACCGGCGACCTGGCCGGTGTGAACGCGCTGTTCGCGGACGGGACGTCCACCGGCGGCGGAGGCTGTTCGAGGCCGATTACCTCGCTGTCGAACACGCGAAAATCTATGGCGGTCACGGTAGACATTGCGATGCCGGGTGACTATGGTTTCTCTTGTAGCCGAGATCAACAAGGCGCGGCAGACACGGACTGCCCGCCGTCGGAAACGCAGTATCAGCAAGTGCAGTACCAGCAGGTGCAGGACGGTGCGGTGGTGGAGTTCCGAAGCCAGGTGTTCGCAGGACGGCGACGGGACTGACGACCGGACCGGGTGGCCCGCAGTGATCAGGGGCCGCCACCAGCAGTTGACAGAGATTCACCGAGGGAAAGAACGGAGGAGCGGCGCCATCAGGATCGCCCGGGCGGAACTGCTGAGCCCGGGTACCGCAGGACATCGATAGTGAGGTGGTCTCCGGTCAGGCAAGACGCGATCCCAGCAGCCGCATACCCGACAGCAGTCAGGCCGGGAACAGCGGTAACGGCAAGCCGGCGCAGTACCAGGGCCGGCAGATGGTGTAGCTAGTTCCTTCGGGGCCCTGGCGCCAATGGCGCCAGGGCCCCTCCACGCGTTCCACAGAGAGGTGCGATGACAGCGGACGACTCCTACGGCCGTCTCGACGACGACGACTATCCCGCCTACACGATGGGCCGGGCCGCCGAAGTGCTCGGCACCACCCAGGGCTTCCTGCGGGCCATCGGCGAGGCCCGCCTCATCACGCCGCTGCGCTCCCCGGGCGGGCACCGCCGCTTCTCCCGCTACCAGCTGCGCATCGCCGCCCGCGCCCGCGAACTCGTCGACCAGGGCACCCCCATTGAGGCCGCCTGCCGGATCGTCATCCTTGAGGACCAGCTCGAAGAGGCACAGCGCATCAACGAGGAGTACCGCCGCGCCACCGGGACGGCGAAGCCGACCGCCGCACCCTGAGCCGGCCCGCACCCATCACCCCGCGGGCACCGGCCCGCGGGGCATGAGCGGTCAGAACGCCCTGCGCGGCCGGGACCATCGAAGGTGATCCGCGTCGACCACGGCGCGGGCGAAGGCGGCCGGCGCCTCCTGCGGCAGGTTGTGCCCGACGTCCGCGATCGTGCGGTGCAGGTAGGGCCCGGTGAAGTGGCCGCGGTACCCGGAACCGTCGCCGGGCGGCGTGAACGGATCGAGCGCCGCGTCCAGCGTGACCGTCGGCACGCCGATGGAGGGCTGCGCCCACAGCCGCTTCTCGTACCGGTCGTAGCGCGGCTCGCCCTCGACGAGACCGATGCGCCAGCGGTAGTTGAAGAGCACGATCGCGGCGTAGTCGGGGTTCTTGAAGGCCTCCGCGGTGCGCGCGAAGACGGCGTCGGAGAAGTGCCAGTTCGGTGAGGTCAGCGTCCACACGTACCGGCACAGCGCGATGCGGTCCTCCTCGTTCTCCATGGCCCGCTTGCCGCGCTCGCTCGCGAAGTACCACTGGTACCACCAGTTGTGCTCCACGGCCGCCGCGGCCGGCTCGGCCTGCGCCGTGACGTCGGTGATCAGATAACCGCTGGTGGAGACCAGAGAGGTGACCCGCTCCGGCCACAGGGCGGCGATCACATCCGCGGTGCGTGAGCCCCAGTCGAAGCCGGCGAGGAGCGCTTCGGGGATCTTCAGGGCGTCCATGAACGCGATGATGTCGAGCGCGACGGCGGACTGCTCGGCCGTACGCGGAGTGCGGCGGGACAGGAACGTGGTGCTGCCGTGGCCGCGCAGATAAGGGACGAGCACCCGGTACCCCTGATCGGCCAGGAGCGGGGCGACGTCGACGTAGCTGTGGATGTCGTACGGCCAGCCGTGCAGCAGCAGCACGACCGGGCCATGAGCCGGGCCGGCCTCGGCGTAACCGATGTTCAGGACACCTGCCCGCACGTGCTTGAGCCGCGCGAAGCCGGTGTGGGCGCCGGAAGTGTCGGCGGACGCGGAACCCGGCAGGCCGGACAGTGAGGCCGCGGCCGCGGCGCCGCCCAGGCCGACGGCCTTGCCGAAGGTACGCCTGTTGATCATGTCGGATCCTCTCGTGTGTGCGCGATGACCATTGAGACACACCCTCACCGCCCTTGTCACCCCTCTAACTAGTTATTCGGCCGGAGGAGACAGAAACATATCGGCGCGCCCGAGCGATTAAGTGCTACAGTGGCGTGACACTTAACAGGGACAGATCAGAACAGTAAGGAGAAGGCACGTGCTCACCTACGACCGGCTCTTCATCGGCGGCTCCTGGGTGGAGCCGAGCGACCCCGCACCGCTCGACCTCGTCTCGCCGCACGACCGATCGCTGATCGGCCGCGCGGTCCAGGCGCGCCCGGCGGACATCGACCGCGCGGTGGCCGCGGCCCGTGCCTCGTTCGAGAAGGGGGAGTGGCGGCTGACCCCGCCGGCCGAGCGGATCGCGCTGCTGCGCCGGTTCAACGCGCTGCGCGAGGAGAACGCGGAGCGGGCCGCCCGGCTGATCTCGCAGGAGAACGGCTCGGCGGGCTGGTTCACCCGGGCCGGACAGCCCGGCCTGACCCGGCAGGCGAACGCCTACCTCAAGGCGGCCGAGGAGTTCGGCTGGGAGGAGACGCTCGCTCCCTCGGACCCGTCGTCCCCGGTGCGCAGCGTGGTGCGCCGCGAGGCGATCGGCGTCGTCGCCGCGGTGATCCCGTGGAACTCGCCCTTCTCCTCCGCCACGTCGAAGCTCCTCCCCGCCCTGCTCGCGGGCAACTCCGTGGTCCTGAAGGTCTCGCCGGAGAACTCGCTGAGCATGGGTTTCCTGGCCGGACTCCTGGAGCGGGCGGGACTGCCCGAGGGCGTCGTCAGCGTGCTGCCCGCGGACCGGGAGACCAGCGAGTACCTGGTGTCGCACCCGGACGTCGACAAGATCGCCTTCACCGGTTCGACGCGGGCCGGCCGCCGGATCGCCTCGATCGCCGGCGAGCAGCTCAAGCGGGTCAGCCTGGAACTGGGCGGCAAGTCGGCGGCCGTCATCCTCCCCGACGCCGACATCGACCAGGCCGTCGCGGGCCTGAAGTACGCCTCCCTGCTCAACAACGGCGAGTCCTGCATCGCGCAGACCCGCGTCCTGGCCCCGCGCGAGCGGTACGAGGAGGTCGTGGCCGCCCTGAAGGAACTGGTCGGCTCGCTGCGGGTCGGCGACCCGGCCGACCCCGACACCTTCATCGGCCCGATGATCCGCCCCGACCAGCAGCAGCGGGTACGCGACTACATCGCGCTCGGCATCGAGGAGGGCGCCCGCCTGGTCGTCGGCGGTCCGGACGTCCCCGAGGGACTGGAGCAGGGCAACTACGTGACGCCCACCGTCTTCGCCGACGTCGACAACTCCATGCGGATCGCGCAGGAGGAGATCTTCGGCCCGGTCCTGGTCGTCATCGCCTACGAGGACGAGGACGACGCCGTCCGGATCGCCAACGACTCCGAGTACGGCCTGTCCGGCGGGGTCTGGTCCACCGACGAGGAACGCGCCCTCGCGCTCGCCCGCCGCCTGCGCACCGGCACCGTGACCGTCAACGGCGCCTCCGTCGGCTTCGACGGCCCGTTCGGCGGCTTCAAGGCCAGCGGCATCGGCCGCGAGTACGGCGCGGTCGGGCTCGGCACGTACACCGAGTACAAGACCGTCACGGTGTGAGGCCGCACTGCCCTGGCCAAGGGAGCGGGCGGCACGCAGGCCCGGGGCAGCCTCACCCCGGGCCTGCGTACCGCCCGTCCGCCTACTTCGTCCGGACCAGCATGTAGAGGGACGACACGAGGCCGAGTGTCGACAACCCGAGCATCAGCAGGCCCGCCCGCTGCGAGAAGAACCGCCCACCGAACCTGGCCCGCGAGATCGCCGGTGCCTTCGGCGCCGGCGGCCGGCCCTGACGGTCACTGAGTTCGATCTCGACCTTCTGGACCCGCCGCAACGCCTGTTCGTAGTAGGTCATTTCCAGCGGCGTCACACCGCAGGCCTTCAGCAGCCGGGTCACCAGATCCAAGGACGGCAGACGGACATCGCCGCTCAGGCTCTTGGTCGGGCGGATCAGATCGCTGATCGTGCTCGACGGTATGTGGGACGCCTTGCTGAGCTGGCGGAACGATTTGCCGGAGACGGTGAGCGCACGGCGCAGCTCCCTTATGAACTCCCCGGGCAGTGCCACGAGTTCCAGCTCGGGCCGGCGGCCCACATGGGCCACGGCGACGGCCTCGTACAGAAACGGTTCCTCGCGCCCCTCGTCCGGTTTGCCGGCCAGTTCGGCGGGGCCCGCGGCCCCCCGCGCGCCCGCCAGGTCCGCCAGGACCGCGCCGAGTTCCGCGCACAGGCCCTCGCACACGGTCAGCGGGACGTTCAGGGCCAGCAACTGCCGGGACACGAACGGCTCGCCGACCATGGTCAGGCCGCTGAGGACCTGACCGCTCGCCAGCGCCGAACCGCCGGCGCGCTCGTAGCCGACGTCGCGCAGGGCCCCCGCGAGCGTGCGGCACCATGTCCGGTGCCGCACGGACCTGGCCCGCTCTCCCGCCGTGGACAGATTCCGCTCCCACGTCCTGCGCGAGCGCCGCAGCGCCGCTCCTCCCTCCCGGACCACGGGTGCGGACGGCGGGGCGCTCACCGGCGGCGGCACCGGCGACGCGGCTTCCTGGAGCCGGAGTTCCACCGCGCGTCGCTGCTGGAGCCACTCCCGGGTGTTCCCGTCGCAGGCGGAGACGTAGGCGGTGACGACCGCTTCGGTCGGCAGCCGGTGTCCCGAGGCCGCCTGCGACAGCGCCGTCGAGGAGACCCCGGCGGCCTGGCCCATGGCCCGGTAGTTCAGACCTGCCTCCCGGCGCAGCGCCCGCAGGCCCTCCGCGAAACGGCGCAGCGGCGGGGGTGCGCTCGGGGAGATCGGGGCCTCAGGCCGCCCCATGCCGCCCTCCCTCGTCCGGGCCGGCGGATATCCGGTCGCCCGCGGGCGGGCGCCGCACGCGCGGGGGGTCCTGGGGACGCTGCGGCGGGTGCACCACCGCGACCGCGGCGGCCACGAGACCGCCCACCGCGCCGATCGCCGCACCCACGGGCAGGCCCAGCGCGACCAGCAGGCAGATCACCCCGCAGATTCCGCCCAGCACCACCAAGATCATCGAAATGGACCGCCAGGACGGTGTGGACCGCCCGGCGTCATTGCTTTTCGGAGGCATTCTCGCTCCCGTTTCGGCCTGTCGGCGGCGAGCCGTCGACAAGATCCATATAAGTCGGCGCGCTCGCTCCTCCGAGGAGAAGCGAGCGCCGTGACGTGCGGCCCGAAAGCCTCCCGTCTCACCAGTCCGAGCGGTGCCGACTGCAATCGAGCACCGCCGCGTTCGATTAAACCGGAGATCGGATCGGTCGCCGCATCACACCCGTTTTGCGTACCGGCAAGTAATAGGCAAAGGAATATCGAGTTCCGTTTAGAAATATCCCGAAAGGGATGTAACGGGCCCGGTTTTTGATTACTGCGCAGATATTGCTACCTGAACAACTCGCGCCCGTCCTGCCGTGACAAAAATGCCGGAGAGCGATGTCAGCCCAGGTCAGAGGGGTGGGGGAGGGTTGATTGGCTTGATAAGGATTGTCCGCGCCCTTACGGCGTCATACGAGTGACGAGCCGCGGCTGTACGTACAACGGCGCCACACACAAACTCCCAGGTGTAGGCCTGTCGCCCCTCGCCCTGCGGGGGTGTGCCGGAGCTATGAGTTCGGCGTACCAGTCCGAGCGTGGATACACCTGAATGACCTGGGAAGTCGCTGCAACGACCCCGGGCGCACCAGGAAGGGGCGGCCCTCAGGAGCCGCCCCTTTCACTTGTTCACAAGCGCCCGCGATTGATCACGCCGAAGGGGTCTAGACCCCTCCCTTCGAAATGAAGGTACGCGTGTGGCGCATGTCACAAGAACGCCGGGGTCGATGGCCGCCCTAAGCGACTGACCAGCCCAACGAGAACCCTTCGAACCGTGGGTCGTCCCGCTCGGACGGTTCCGCCGGCCCGCCCCTGCCCAGTGCGCGAACGCCGCGTCGGTACGCATCTCTGCGGCCGGAGCCGAACCGGCCGAGAAAGCGCTTGTCAATCGCATTTCTGCGTGTGACTGATGCCGGGCGCCATTCTCCCCACCCCCGTAGAAGGGGTATGTAGCTGCAAACGGGACGGAATAACGGACAAACAGTACGCCTTCATAGTTCAAGCCTGGCTGAAAGTGTGCGACTTACTGCCCATAGGTGCGCGGTCGGTGCCAAAAACAGCAATTTCCGGTCGCGTTTTACCGCCGCTTTGCGGGGGTGTGGCCGGCCTGCGGACGCGCGTAGGCCGGTGTTGGAGCGGGCGGTCTGTCTGAAAGACGTGATGCGGAGGGGCTTGTTCTAGACCGTGTTGAACGCGCGTTCGAGGGCAGCGCGGCCCGGCTTGTGTGGTTCCTGTGACAGGTTGTGGCTCCCTCGTGACCGCTGGGGTCTGCGGGGTTGTCTTCCTGTGGGGGGAAGTCTTGCTGCGACGCACCAACGGTGCGCGGTTCTCGCGCGCCCAGAAGAGCCTCAGATCGCTTGCTTGCGCGGCCGCCGCGTCGGGGGCCTTCGCCCTGACGCTGGCCGGGGCGGGCACGGCGTCCGCGGGGGAGGGCCCGACGCCGACGCCCGGCAGCGATCAGCCTCCGGCCTCGAGCGTTCCGTCCGAGGCGGGAAACCCGCTGACCGCCCGGGCGGCGGCCGCCGGCGTCTGCTCGGACGCGTACCAGATCGGCACGGTCTCGTACGCGTACCGGGGCACCGAGACGATCGCCTCGGTCAAGCAGTTCTACTCACCGCGGTGCAAGGAGAACTACGGCTACGTGTGGGTGTGGAAGTCGTTCCTGGACAAGAAGATCAAGTTCGATCTCCAGGTAGGTGTCTGGGACTACGACCGCTCCACGCTGCTGGGTGTCCGGCGTGAATACGACTCCCTCAGCCAGGAGTTCTGGGGTAACGGCGCCGACACCGTCGACGACTGCACCTCCGGCGACGGCACGCTGACCATCGCCGACGAACAGGGCGGCTACTCCGCCAGGACGTCCAAGCGCTGCTGACCCGCCGTCGGCGCGGGCGCCCACCCCGCACCGGCTCCCACGACGGGACCCCGCGGCCCTCCGCGCCGTGACCCACACCTGATGTGCGCGGGTGGCAGCCGCCCACCGGCTGCCACCCGCCGGGTCCCACTCCTCAACCACACGGCCTGCGAAGCCTGTTTGATCCAAGGAGAGTTCCTCGTGCACTCTGTCATGCCCGAAAACCGGCGAGCCAGACGCGGCAGACGCTCCGCAGTGACCGCGATGGTCTCCGCGGCCGCGGGAACCGCGCTGCTCGTCGCCCTGATACCGGCGACGGCGTCCGCCGCGCCCGCCGACGAACCCGCCCCGCCGAGGCTGTCCGCGTCCCCCGTCGGCCGGACCGCGGCCCCCAAGAGCACCCCCATCGGCACCGCGGGCAAGGACCGCAAGCTGGTGGAGCCCGGCATCCTCCAGTCCACCTTCCAGGGCCTGGGCATCGGTCAGGTCCCCTGGTCGGAGTTCTTCGAGGCGCCGCTGTCGGACTCGGTCGGCGCGCAGGTCAACTACGGCAACGGCAACCTGCTGGTCTCCGTGAACGCCTTCGACATCGCCGACGCGGGCCCCGGCCTCTCGCTCGGCCACGCCTACAACGGCCTGAACACCAGCTGGAAGGCGACGACCGGCAGCGACTACCTGATCCACGAGCCGAACACCACCTCGGTCTACGTGCAGGGCCCCTCCAGCACGATCGCGGTGTTCGAGCGGGACGGGTCCACGTTCACCCCCGCCCCCGGCTACAAGCAGGACCTCACGGAGTCCTCGGACAAGAAGTCGTTCACGCTCACCTCGCGCAAGAACGGGCAGAAGACGACCTTCACCCGCTCCGGCACCACCGGCGACGCGCGGGTGAGCAAGGTCGAGGACAAGAACGGCAACGCCACCACCATCGCGTACTCCGGCGCGTTCACGTCGAAGATCACCGCTGCGTCCGGGCGCACGCTGACCTTCGACAACGACGGCAAGCAGATCACGAAGGTCACCGACAACACCGGTCGCTACGCGTCGTACACGTGGTCCGGGAACGACCTCAAGGCGTTCACCGACACCGACGGCAAGACCACGGCCTTCGACTACGACACCTCACACCGCATGACGAAGGTGACCACTCCGGAGGGCCGCGAGACCCGGTTCACCTGGAACACCAACCTCCTGGCGTCGGTCACCCGGGTCGTGGACAAGACCGCGGGCACCGGCGCCACCACCGCGTTCCGCTACATCCTGCCGCAGCCCGGCAGCGAGGGTGAGGGCGTGGCCCGTATCACCGACCCGCGGGGCAAGAGCACCGAGAAGACGGTCGACGCACGCTGGCGCGTGACGAAGACCACCGACCCGCTCGGCCGCGAGCGTTCCAAGTCGTGGGGGCCGGACAACAACGTCACCAGCGCCGTCGACGGCATGGGCACCGGCTCGACCGCGGGCAACACGGTGAAGTTCGACTACGACGACTCCTTCAACCCGAAGACGGCGACCCAGCCCACCGGCGCGCAGTCGACCGCGGCCTGGACGCAGAAGTCCGGCGGCCACTACCCCGAGACCCTCACCTCCGCCAGCGGGGACAAGGTCACCAACGGCTACGACACCTCGGGCAACATGATGTCGCAGACCGACACCACCACCGGCTCCGACGGTGCCAAGTGGTCTTACGCCTACAACCCGAAGTCCGGCACGATGGACTGCGGCGGCCTGCCCGGCCAGCGCTGCTCGGCCACCGACCCCGAGGACAACAAGACGTCCTTCACCTACGACTCCAAGGGAAACCTGGCCAAGGTCGACCGCCCCTCCGCGCAGGAGGACATCACCTACACCTACGACGCGCTGGGCCGCACCGACACGGTCACCGACGGCCGCGGAGTCAAGACGGTCTACACCTACGACAAGCGCGACCGGCTCAAGACACAGACCAGTGACGGCAAAGTCACGACCTTCGTCTACGACGCCGACGGCAACGTCAAGACCCGTACGTCGCCCGCCGGCACGAGCACGTACACCTACGACGAGCAGAGCCGCGAGCGCACCCGCAGCCTGCCCGCCGGCGGCGCCGGCTCGGTGACCTACGACGCGTCCGGCAACGTGAAGACCGCCACCGACGCGGGCGGCACCCTCACCTACGACTACAACGACGCCAACCAGCTCATCACCCTCACCCAGCCGGGCGGCGCGAAGACCAGCTACGACTACGACAAGAACGGCGACCGCATCACGACCACCTACCCGGGTGGCACGGTGCAGAAGACGGACTACGACAAGTCCAGCCGCGCCCAGAAGATCGAGGTCAAGAACGGCACCACCGTCCTGTCCACGATCTCCTACGACTACAACAAGTCCGGCAAGGACAGCGACAAGATCTACAAGCGGACCACCGACGGCGCCGCCACCGCCTACACCTACGACTCCAAGGGCCGCCTGACCAAGGCCGTGGAGACCAAGGACGGCGCCACGACCGCGGGTTGGGCCTACTGCTACGACAAGGCCGGCAACATGACCGGCCGCTCCACCGGCACCACCCTCCCCGCCTGCGCCGACACGCAGTCCGCCCGCGCCTACAACAACGCGAACGAACTCACCTCCCTCGGCGGCAACTCCGGCTTCACCTACGACAGCGACGGCAACGAGACCTCCGCGGCCTCGCCCACCGGTACGCGCTCGGGCGGCGAGTGGACCCCGTACGCCCAGTTGTCCGCCCTGACCGCGTCGGGCACGGCGTCGACGTACACCTACGCGGGCGTCGACAACAACGACCGTCTCACGCGCGGCAGTTCGACGTTCACCAACGCCGCGACCGGCATGACCCGCGAGAACACGACCGGTTTCGTCCGGGAAGCCTCGGGCACGCTGACAGCCATGACGAGCGGCGGGGCGAGCCAGTACTACCTCACCGACGTCCAGGGCAGCGTCATCGGCCTGGTCGACGCGAGCGGCAAGCGCACCGCGACCTACAGCTACGGCCCCTACGGCGAGGCCCGCACCACCACCGGCACCAACCAGCCCTACCGCTACACCGGCACCTACCTCGACCCGTCGGGCCTGTACAAGACGGGCGCCCGCTACTACGACCCCCAGCTCGGCCGCTTCACCCAGCCCGACCCGTCGGGCAAGGAATCCAACCTCTACGCCTACGCAGCCGGCGACCCCATCAACCGCTTCGACGCCTCGGGCCTGTCATCGCAAGGAGTCAACCTCGAGGTCTGTGCCTTCGGTGGATGCATCGGAGGCGGGGTCAGTGTCAACGACGATGGCGGTATTCACCCCAGCCTCTCTTTGGGAGCAGGCACTCCGGGAGTCAGCGGCGGGTACGAGGCGAGCGCGAGCGACGCTTCGGCGGGTTGGACTGGAGAAGCTGAGTGCTCCGCCGGCTTCTACCGAGCCTCCGCCAGCACGCAGGGCGAGACGTCGGCTGGGGTGAGCACGGACTACAGCGCCAAGCCGGGGTGTTCGGCAAAGATCAAAAAGACATGGTGACAAAGGGAGGTAGGCATGATTGATTTTGCGGCTCCTGGCGGGGGCCCTGATGGGCCGCCGTGGCTTGGCATAGTTTTCGGCATCATCGTTGCGGTTCTGGCTGTGGTATTCCTCGTTCATCTGGCGAAGCGCCGTAAATAAGCCAGTGTTGGGGGCCCGGGGTCTGATTACTTCCCCGGGCCCCCAACTATGCGTGGCAATAGAACCGGTCCGGTCGACGTGAGCGGCAAGCGCCCTCTACAGGACGTTTACAGGCGGCCGACATGCGGCGGTCGGCGAGGAGGGAAGCTGATGGGGGCGAGCAGATCCGGCCGCTGACTCGCCGCGGCCGGCAAGGGACGTCGTGCCTTCAGCTCTCCAGGCGTCAGTTGCCGAAGTCGGTGGAGCGGGCGAGCTTTTCCCAGGAGTGGAGTTCGGTGCGGGCACGGTCGAGGTGGTGGATGATCGCGTCGGTGGCGTCGTTTCCCAGTGGCAGACGCAGCGGCGGTTCGTCGGCGTCCAGCGCGGTGAGGATGGCGGCCGCGGCCTTGGCCGGGTCCCCGGGCTCCTGGCCGGCCCCGCCCGGCAGGCCGGAACGGACGGGACCCACGGTGTCCTCATAGGCGTTCAGGGCCGCGGACTGCTGCAGGGCCCCGGTGCCGGCGAAGCCGGTGCGGAACGCTCCGGGCTCGATGATCAGCACCCGGATGCCGTGCGGGGCGACCTCGGCGGCCAGCGCCTCGGAGAGCCCTTCCAGGGCGAACTTGGTGGCGCAGTAGGCGCCGACCCCGGCGAAGGCGAACCGCCCGCCCATACTGGTCAGTTGCACGACGGCACCCGAGGCCCGGCGGCGCATGTGGGGCAGTACGGCCCGGGTGAGCGCGGCCGGGCCGAAGAAGTGCAGGTCCATCAGGTTCCGCAGTTCGGCGTCGGTCGTCTCCTCGACGGCTCCCACCATGCCCCGTCCGGCGTTGTTGACCAGGACGTCGATGCGGCCGTGCCGGGCCACGATGCCGTCGACCGCGTCTTGAATGCCGGCGATCTCGGTGACGTCCAGCGGCAGCGCCTCGACCTGGTCCGGGTGCGCGGCGACCAGGTCGGCGAGCGGCTCGGTGCGGCGGGCGGCGGCGATCACGATGTCTCCCGCCGCCACCGCCGCTTCGGTGATCGCCCGGCCGAACCCGCTGCTCGCCCCGGTGACCAGCCATACCTTGTTCACGGTCTTCTCCTTGTGCCGGGTGATCCGCCGTTCTCGGCGGTTCGTGTGAATTACCCTGCGGGGCACAGCGGTTGCCCGTCCAAGATCCGCTGTGATAGCCGATGGTTATGGACGTTCACGGACGGGACCTGCGGTACTTCGCTGCCGTGGCCGAGGAGCTGCACTTCACGCGCGCAGCCGAGCGGCTGTACGTCTCACAGCCCGCGCTGAGCAAGCAGATCAGGATGCTGGAGAAGCAGGTGGGGGCCGCGTTGTTCGAGCGTGACCGGCGCGAGGTACGCCTGAGCGCGGCGGGCACAGCGCTGCTGCCCCACGCTCAGCGCATGCTCGCCGAGTGGGAGGCAGCCCAGGAAGCGGTCGCCCGGGCCGTGGCCGACCAGGCGGCTGTCCTCGTCGTGGGGATGAGCACCAGCCCGGGCCGCGGCGGTGTGCTGCCGGCGATCCGCTCCCGCTTCACCGCCGCGCGCCCCGACGCCCGCCTCCGACTTCACCAGGTCCCCTGGTACGACGCGACCGCCGGGCTCGCCGACGGCACGTGCGATGCGGCGTTCGTCTGGCTGCCGCTGCCCGATCCGGACCGTTACCGGTGGGTGGTGGTCGCCGAGGAGCCCCGCCTGGTCGCCATGCCCGAGACTCACCCGCTCGCCGACAGGGAGATCATCGACTTCACCGATCTCCTGGACGAGCCGTTCCTCGCCCTGCCCGGCAGCGCCGGGCCGCTGCGCGACTACTGGCTCGCCACCGACGCCCGCGGCGGGAGACCGGCACGGATCGGTGCGGAGGTGGCAAGTACCGAGGAGACGTACGAGGCGCTCGTCGCGGGTCTCGGCGTGGTCCTGCTGGCGGCCGGGAACACCCCGCTGATCACCCTCGGCGGAGTCGTCACCCGTGTGGTGAGCGGCATCGCGCCCAGCCGCTTCGCCCTGGCCTGGCGCGCCGACGACCGCCGCCCGCTGGTGCAGGCGTACGCGCGGGCGTGTGCGCTGGCGACCGAGACGACACCTACCGCCCACTGAGATGGCCGCTCAGCTCGTCCTCGTTGATCGGTACCGTCATTCTGCGCTTGATGGCATGGAGAGCGCAGGGAAAAAGCCTCGGTCTCGTCGTTCGTTCACAGCCGCCTCGGGCACGTTGAGGTGAAGTCGTCGTCATGGCGGCCTGCTTCACCGTTATTGGCGCAGCGAGGAGGATCATGAGTGAGCTGGAACGGATTCCGCTTGCGAACAGTGGTCGGCTCATGCCCGACGGAACGGCCGGGCTGGTCATTTTCCTGGTGGCGATAGCCGTCATCATCGGGATGATCATTTATGGGCGGTCAACGCGGAAGCGGAGGCGCTGACGCACCGAGTCTCCTTCAGGGCGGTCCGTCCTCACCGCACCGGCGCGGCCGTCTCCGTGAGTTCGCCCCCGGCCAGCCGCAGCCACCGGTTCACGCCGATCTCGCCGAGGAACCGCTCGTCGTGGCTGATCACCATGAACGCGCCCTGGTAGGAGTTGAGCGCGCCCTCCAGCTGGGCCGCGCTGACCAGGTCGAGGTTGTTGGTGGGCTCGTCGAGCAGCAGCAGGTGCGGGGCCGGCTCGGCGCACAGCACGCACGCCAGCGTGGCCCGCAGCCGCTCGCCGCCGGAGAGCACCCCGACCGGCAGGTGGGCCCGGGTACCCCGGAAGAGGAAGCGGGCGAGGAGGTTCATCCGCTCCGCCTCGGGCCGCTCGGGGGCGAACGCGGCGAAGTTCTCCGCGACCGTGCGCTCCAGGTCGAGCAGGTCAAGGCGCTGGGAGAGGTAGGCGATGCGGCCGTCGTTGCGCTTGATCTCCCCGCTCCGCGGGGTGAGTTCGCCCGTGATCAGCCGCAGCAGGGTGGTCTTCCCGGCGCCGTTCGGCCCGACCAGCGCGATCCGCTCGGGCCCGCGGACACTCAGCGAGACCCCGCCCGCAGCGAACACGTCCCGGTCCCCGAGCCGGACCTGCATGCCCTCGCCGAGGAAGAGGTTGCGTCCGGCGGGCACCTGGGTGTCGGGCAGTTCGAGGGTGAGCCGCTGCTCGTCACGGAGGGCGCGGCCGGCCTCGTCGAGGCGGGCCCTGGCCTCGCCGACCCGGGAGGCGTGCATCGTGCCGGACCTGCCGGCGGCCTCCTGGGCACCGCGCTTCATATTGCCGGCGAAGATCTTCGGCAGCCCGGCGCTCTTCAGGTTTTTGGCGGCGTTGCTCGCGCGGCGCTCCGCGCGTTCCCGGGCCTGCTGCAACTCCCGTTTCTCCCGCTTGAGTTCCTGCTCGGCGTTGCGCACGTTCTTCTCGGCGACCTCCTGCTCGGCGCGGACGGCCTCCTCGTACGTGGTGAAGTCACCACCGTACAGGCGCAGTTCGTCGACGCTCAGCTCGGCGATGCGCTCCATCCGGTCGAGCAGCGCACGGTCGTGACTGACCAGCAGCAGGCAGCCGGAGAAGTCGGAGAGCACGTCATAGAGGCGGTGGCGAGACTCCAGGTCGAGGTTGTTGGTGGGCTCGTCGAGGAGGAGGACGTCGGGGCGCCGCAGGAGCTGCGCGGCGAGGCCGAGGGAGACGACCTGGCCGCCGCTGAGCGTGGCGAGGACCCGGTCCAGGGCGAGGCCGGCCAGGCCCAGGCGGTCGAGCTGGGCGCGGGTGCGCTCCTCGATGTCCCAGTCGTCGCCGATCGTGGTGAAGTGCTCCTCGGCCACGTCGCCGGACTCCACGGCGTCGATCGCGCGGATCACCGCGTCGACGCCCAGCACCTCGGCGACCGTGAGCTCCCCGGTCAGGGGGAGGGACTGCGGGAGGTAGCCGAGAGTGCCGTCGACGGAGACGGAACCGGCGGTGGGCCGCAGCTCACCGGCGAGCAGCTTGAGCAGCGTGCTCTTGCCGGCGCCGTTCGGCGCGACCAGGCCGGTGCGGCCGGGGGCGAGGTTGAAGGACAGGTCGTGGAAGACCGGGGTGTCGTCGGGCCAGGCGAAGGAGACGTTCGAGCAGACGACGGAGGCGTGGGACATGGCGATGACCTCGGCGGTGTGGAGGCGGAGAACAGAGCTCTGCCCCGGGAGGAAGGGGGGAAGGAGGTACGCAGAAACCGGCCCGCGTCGACGGCGCCCGATGCGCCGGCCGCTGGGCCGTCACCACCGGATCTCATCCGGAGATGTCGTCGTCACCCACCATGTCCGTGAACTCCCGCTCGACAGTCGATGTCCCTCAGCAGCTTAACAGCCGGGCGGAGCGGGCGCCCCCGTACCTCATACGTGTGCCGAAAGCGTCCCGGACGAACGCGTTGACAGCGGTCCTAGGCCATGCCAATCTCATAACCGGTTTGAACGGTGACGAGCGACAGTGGCTGCAGCACTGGCGCCGGCAGTGGCACTGGTAACGGCACCGGTGGCGAGCGAGACCTTCCCCGGCGCCGCCTTCCACTGACTCACCTGCCTGCTGACCTCACCCCTGCCTGTTCACTCCACCCCTGCCTGCTCACCTCACCCCCGGGACGGGAAACGATGAAAAAGGTTCTGACGGCACTAGCGGCCGGTGTGCCGTTGATCGCGGCGGCGGTATGGCTGCCGCCGGCCGCCTCGGCGGCAGAGACCCGTGGCGCCGGCGCGACCACGTCGACCACCGCTTGTACGGCCCCCTCCCCGCGGGCGCCGGACGGCACCAGGATCGAGTCCGTGACAGCGGTCCGCCAGGCCGGCGGCACCGTCAAGGGCACCGGTCTCCTCGGCGGCGAGGTCTCTGGCGTTCCGGCGTTCTGCCAGGTGACGGTCGTGCTCACCCACCCCGGGGAGGGCGACCACGCCACGGTGCGGACCTGGCTGCCCGAGCAGCGGTGGAACGGCCGTTTCCAGGCGATCGGCGGCAGCGCCTACCGCGCCGGGGACAACGGTGTCGGCCTGGGCGGCGCGGTCAAGGCCGGCTACGCGGTGACCACCACGGACGCCGGCGTCGGCGACGTACTGGACACCAGCTGGGTCCTCGACCACGAGGGCGAGGTCGACCGCACCGCGCTGAAGAACTTCGCCTCCCGCTCCCAGCACGAGGCCGCGGCCGTCGGCAAGGCCGTCGTGAGCGGCGTCTACGGCAAGCCGGCCGCGTACTCCTACTTCACCGGCTGCTCCACCGGCGGACGCCAGGGTTACATGGAGGCCCAGGCCCACCCAGGCGACTACGACGGCATCCTCGCGGACGCGCCCGCCATCAACTGGGACGAGTTCGAGGTCGCCACCCTGTGGCCGCAGGTGGTCCTGGAGAACGAGAAGACGCACCCGAGCGACTGCGAGCTGACCGCGTTCACCGACGCCGCCGTCACGGCGTGCGACCAGCTCGACGGGGTCAGGGACGGGCTGGTCGACGACGCGTCCCGCTGCGACTTCGACCCGCGCCGGCTGATCGGCACCAAGGTCGACTGCGAGGGCGAGGAGCTGACCGTCACCGCCGCCGACGCGGCCGTGGTCCGCAAGATCTGGGACGGCCCCCGCACCACCTCGGGCCGCAAGCTGTGGGCCGGTGTCCCGGTCGGAGCCGACCTGGCGGGCCTCGCCCACTCCGCGCCGGCGGAGCCCGGCGGCCCCCTCGCCGGCCAGCCCTTCCCGGTCCCGGCCCGCTGGGTCCAGCTCTTCCTGAAGAAGGACCCGTCGTTCGACCTCACGAGGATCGGCTACGACGAGTTCACGACGCTGTTCCGGCAGTCCCAGGCCGAGTACGACAAGGTCATCGGCACCGACGACCCGGACCTCTCGGACTTCCGCCGCTCCGGTGGCAAGCTGCTGACCTGGCAGGGCGACGCCGACGAGTTCATCCCCGCCCAGGGCACGGTCCGCTACCACCAGCAGGTCGCGCGCGAGCTGGGCGGCGCGCGGCGGGTCGACGACTTCTACCGGCTCTTCCTCGCGCCCGGCACCGGCCACTGCGGCCTCGACGGGCAGGACGGTTCGACCGACGGCCTCGCCGCCCTGACGCGCTGGGTCGAACACGGCACGGCGCCCGCCACCCTGCCCGCCACGCTGGTCAACGCCGACGGCGAGCAGGTCGGCCGCGACCTGTGCGCCTACCCGAAGGTCTCCCGCTACCAGGGCCACGGCGACCCGTCCCGTCCCGCCGGCTTCCGCTGCGTCGCCCCCGCCCGGCACTGACACCCACTTTGGACTTGCTGGTCCAAAAAATGCGGCCTACGTTCCTCCTCGTAACGCGACAACGGCAATACCGGCCACCACGTGTGCAGGTGTCTCCCCTCCCTGGGTCCCTGCATACGTGTGACCGTAAAGAGGAACCGGACAGAGAAAGGTGTGACCATGCGTGCTGTCGTTCTGAACGAGGTGGGCGGTCCCGAGGTGCTCCGGGCGCAGGAGTGGCCCGACCCCCAGGCAGGCCCGGGCGAACTCGTCGTCGACGTCGAGTTCGCCGGCGTCAACTTCATGGACACCGGCAGCCGGACCGGTTTCTCGCTCCCCGGCGAACTCCCCCTCGTCCCCGGCGTCGAGGGCGCGGGCCGGGTCTCCGCGATCGGCGCGGGCGTCGAGGGCTTCGCGCTCGGCGACCGCGTCGCCTGGGTCCGGGTCTTCGGCAGCTACGCCGAGAAGATCGCGATCCCCGCCGACCAGGCCGTGCCCGTACCGGACGACATCCCGAGCGATGTCGCCGCCGCGACGATGATGCAGGGCGTCACCGCCCACCACTTCGTCACCGAGACGGCGCCGCTGGCCGCGGGCGAGACCGCGCTGGTGCACGCCGCCGCCGGCGGGGTGGGCCGCATGCTCACCCAACTGCTCGCCCAGCGCGGGGTCCGGGTGATCGGCCTCGTCTCCCGCGCGGAGAAGACCGCGGCCGCCCAGGACGCGGGCGCGGCCGACGTCCTGGTCTCCCAGGGCGGTGACTTCGTCGACCGGGTCAGGGAACTGACCGGCGGCGAGGGCGTGCACGCGGTGTTCGACGGCGGCGGGGCCAGCACGTTCTGGCCCTCCACCGAAGTGCTCCGGCGCTCCGGAACGCTCGTCTACTTCGGCCCGCTCATCGGCGACGTCCCCACGGTGCGGCTGTTCGAACTGCCGAAGAGCATCAAGGTCAGCTACGCGGTCTTCGCGGACCACATCCCCACCCGGGAGCTGCTGCTCCGGCACACCACGGACCTGTTCGACAAGATCCGCCAGGGGGACCTGCGGGTCGACATCACCGGCCGCTACCCGCTCGGCGAGGCCGCACGGGCCCACGCCGACATCGAATCCCGGCGCACCTCCGGCAAGCTGCTGCTCGACGCGGGCCGCTGACGGACCGAGCCGCTCACAACCCCCGCCAGATGTTGTCGAAGGCCGCCTTCTCGATCGAACGTCGCTGGCGTACGGCCTCCAGCTCCATCACCGCGTCCCCCACCGCGGCCAGGACCACGGTCTCGTCATCGGTGAGCCCCATGTCCACGCCCGCCCCTGCCGCCGCCGGGTCACCCCCGGTGGCCCCGGCGCTTTCGTCCGCGCGGTCCGGCAGGCCGACCGCGGTGGCGAGCGCGGCGAGCACGGGTTCGCCCGCCACCCGGCGCGCCGCGGCCTCGCGGCCCGCGGGCGAATCCACGACCACCGTCCGCTCGTTCCGCCCCAGAAGCCGTGAGCCGCGGGCGTGGTGGACCACGCCGGCCCGCGCCAACTCGGCCGTGTAGGCGCGGGACAGCTCGTGCCCCCGGCGCCACAGCCACTCCTCGACCGGCTCGTACGGCGCCTGCCGGACGAGGGTGGCGGCGGCCTCGCCCAGCAGCCGGTCGCCGGGCGCCGGCCCGCCGGCGGGGATCAGCCGGTCGCCGTCCAGGGCGACGACCCGCGCCTCGACGAGGTCGAGGAGCTCGGCACCGGCGAGCGCGAGCGACAGATCCCCCTGGCCCACCTCACGGTCGGGCGCCGACAGGACGGTGATCGCCAGGTCGCGTGCGGTGTTCATACGTGCCTCCATGTGGCTCGCCGGTGGTCCGTCCAGGGTGCCGTCCACGGCCAGGACCCGCAGGACCCGAGGGTCGCTTCCCCACCTCTCACCCAGCTGTGGGCCCGTGGCGCAGCCGGGTGTTGAGCCGGGCCGCCTGACGTGTGAGGTGGTCGCGTTCGGCAAGAGCGGGAGCGTGCAGCGCGGCCTCGGCGTACAGCCGTGCCGCCGTCGCCAGGTCGCCGTCGCGCTCATGGAGGTAGGCGGCGGCCGCAGTGTGCCGGGGCAGCGTGGGGTCCAGCGCGGCGAGCGCCGCCAGACCCGCCCGCGCCCCGTCGGCCTCCCCGACGGCGACGGCGCGGTTGAGCCGCACGACAGGGCTGTCGGTCAGCCGCGCGAGTTCGTCGTACCACTCCACGATCTGCACCCAGTCCGTCTCCGCCGCCGTGGGCGCGTCGGCGTGGAGCGCCGCGACGGCGGCCTGCGCCTGGAACTCGCCGAGCCGGTCCCGGGCGAGCGCCGCCTGCAGAACTGCCACCCCCTCGGCGATCGCCCGGGTGTCCCACCGGCCGCGGTCCTGCTCGGCGAGGGGGACGAGGCTGCCGTCGGGCGCGGTCCGCGCGGCCCGCCGGGCGTGGTGCAGCAGCATGAGGGCGAGCAGCCCGGACACCTCGGGATGGTCGATCGCGGCCGCGAGCTGCCGGGTGAGCCGGATCGCCTCGGTGGCCAGGTCGACGTCGCCGGAGTAGCCCTCGTTGAAGACCAGGTAGAGGACGCGCAGCACGGTGGCGACGTCGCCCGCCTGGTCGAACCGCACGCCGGAGACCGTGCGCTTGGCCCGGCTGATGCGCTGCGCCATCGTCGCCTCGGGGACCAGGTAGGCCTGGGCGATCTGCCGCGTGGTCAGGCCGCCGACGGCGCGCAGGGTGAGCGCGACGGCGGACGACGGTGTCAGGGACGGGTGCGCGCACAGGAAGTAGAGCTGGAGGGTGTCGTCCCGCGCGGCGGCCGGGCCCGGCGCCGGCTGCTCGTCGACGAGGTCCTCGCGGCGGCGGCGCGCGGCGTCCGCGCGGGTCGCGTCGAGGAACCGGCGCCAGGCCACGGTGATCAGCCAGCCCTTGGCGTCGCGCGGCGGATCGTCCGGCCAGACGCGCACCGCCTCGGTCAGCGCGTCCTGGACCGCGTCCTCGGCCGCCGCGAAGTCGGCTCCGCGGCGGACGAGGACGGCGAGCACGCCCGGGGTGAGGCCGCGCAGCAGGGCCTCGTCCATCGGAACGCTCACTCCGTGACGGTGCCGTGCGCGCTCAGGAACGGGCGCAGTTCCAGCCACTCGTGGATCGGCTCGCCGCCCGCGCCGGGAGCGGCGGACAGCTCCCCGGCCAGCTCGACGGCGCGCTCGTAGCTGTCGACGTCGATGACCATCCACCCCGCGATGAGGTCCTTGGTCTCGGCGAACGGGCCGTCGGTGACCGGCGGGCGCCCCTCGCCGTCGTAGCGCACGAACGTCCCCTCGGGGGCGAGCGCCTGGCCGTCGACGAACTCGCCGGTCTTCTCGAGCCGGCCCGCGAAGTCGTTCATGTACTGGATGTGCGCCGAGACCTCCTGCGGCGTCCACTGGTCCATCGGTACGTTGTTCACCGGGGCCGGGGCGCCGCGGTAGTGCTTCAGCAGCAGGTACTTGGCCATGAGAGCTCTCCTTGGTGCGGGTGCGGCCCATTGTGGCCGCGTTCGCACCGGGGACGGAGCGGGTCCGGGGTTCTCGACATCATCGGCCGGACCGTTTCCGGTTTTCTTCGCCCGCATGGCCGGACGGGCCCGCGGGTGGGGGAACGGCGGAGGGCGGGCCCGGCCGGGGGTGCCGGTCGGGTCCGCCCTCGTGGGCCTGTGTCAGTGCCGGGGGGTGGTTCAGCCCCGGACGATGTTCTCGGCCTGGGGGCCCTTCTGGCCCTGGGTGATGTCGAAGGTGACCGTCTCGCCCTCGACGAGCTCGCGGTAGCCGTTACCGGCGATGTTGCTGTAGTGGGCGAACACGTCGGGTCCGCCACCGCTCTGCTCGATGAAGCCGAAGCCCTTTTCGGAGTTGAACCACTTCACGGTACCGCTGGCCATACTGCTGTCCTTTAACTCTCGCCCGACAGGGTGCCGGGCTGGGATGTCGAGAGCACTGTCCGATGATCACGGGCAGGCCATGCACCGTTCTACCCCGCGTACGTGTGCACACACCAGCCCTGCCCCGGCCACGCTGCTCCGTTCTGCTGAGGGCCGGTTCTGACCCGGAGTGACGGCCGTGCGGGCGGGGGCCGCGACGCTCCGTGTCGGCGCCGCCGGGCCACGTGGCCCGGCACCGTCGCCACCGGCCGCGGCGCACATCCGGCAACGGCCCCGAACTCGCCACCGGCCAGACCGACTTCGGGGGCGGGGCCGGCCGGGCGCGGGCCTCCCGGCCACCGGTGCGCGGGGCCCCGTGACGGCGCATGCGTCCATCACCGTGACGGACTCGCCGCCGAAGGGATGACGGTCGGCGACGGGACGCGGGAGGCCGGATATCAATGGAGATCCCGAACTAGGAGGATCTCCCATGTCACCTCGGCTTCACCCCACCCTGGGCGCGGTGGTCGGCGCCTCGCTCCTGCTCGCCGCCCCGGCCGCGGTCGCCGCCCCGGCCGCGGTCGCCGCCCCGGCCGCGGCGCCCGCCGAACCGAAGGAGTTCGTCACCGTCGACCCGGTCGGCAAGGTGACCGCGGACGGCACGGTGACGTTGTCCGGCACCTACCGCTGCGCCGACAGCGCCGGCCTGCCCCTCGTCTCCTCCTCCGTCCGGCAGGGCGGCTCGATCGCCCGGCAGGGAATCGGCGGCAGCGCGGCCGTCTGCGACGGCGCCGAGCACCGCTGGGAGAACACGGGCAAGGCCTCCGGGGCCGGGGTCAGGGCCGGCGCCGTGGAGGTGGAGGCCACCGTGATGGAACTCCGGCTCCAGCACGGCCTGCCGCTGCCGTACTTCCACGCGGTGCAGAAGCAGGACGTCACCCTGAAGGGCTGAGCGGAAGGCTGGGCCCGCCCGGGACCCGGCCGCCGCCGCACCCTTCTTGTCCTCCTTTCGTATTATTTTCATCTATTCACCCGTTCGGCGTAATGCCGGAACAGCGCCGGACGGTCGGCCCGGCGGCGGTGCCCACCGGTCTCCCGCGCGTCCGTACGGGGCCTCGGGGGTTCGGCGCCGCGCTTGCGCTCCCTCGGCCGCCCAGCGGCGTCCCGCATATGTTGCTGCGTACCAATTTGTGGTGTTTGGGTGAGGTGTTGGGGCACTCAGGAAGTGCCGACCTCGATGCGGAGGAGCTAACGATGCTCACCCTCCAGACCACGGGCCTCGTGCTCGACAAGGACGTCATCGATGTGTTGATGGCTCCGGCGGAAGCGCCGGTGAGTGACGCTCCGATCCCCTCCCTGGAAGACGCGGGCGAGGGCGCCGGAGCGCTGCTGCTCGGCCTGGGCCTGCTGCTCTCGCCGAAGGAGCCGAAGGAGCCGAAAGGCCGGTGATCGACGAATGCTCACGCACCGCCCACAGCGGGTCGGCTGAGCGTTTGGCTCGTCGTGTGCTCGACGCCCTCCGGGGCGCCGGGCACACGGCTGTCGCCGCCGCCCACCTGGAGGAAGCCGCCGCTCTGCCGCCCCAGGAACAGGTGGCCGCCCTCGGCGCGATCCGCCTCCTCGGCGCCGACGTCCTCGCGCCCGCCGTCCTGACCGGCCAGGTCCCGCCCGCCGAGGAGACCGTCGCCATCGCCGCGACGCTGGACGCGCTCCCGCCGGTCCAGCCGCCGCCCGCCGCCCCGCCCGAGGGCGCGGAACCCGCCTGGGTACGGGCCTGGATCGACTGGTCCCTCGTCACCGTCCTGACCCGCGTCGACCCCGCGGCCGTCGCCCCCGCGGCGCCCGAACCCCCGCCCCCGCCGCGGTGCGAGGCCCCGACCGCGCCCCGGCGCGCTCCCGCCACGCCGCACGGCGACGGGACGCGCGAGGGGTGGGTGCCCTGGTCGGTGCGGATGGGCGCGCTGGCCCCGCTCGCCCTGCCCGGCCTGGACGGACCGGTGCACCGGGCCGCCCGGGACGGTGCGCTGGGTCTGGCGCGCGGTGCCACCCGCGCCGTCCTGCGCCGTGACTACCCCACCGCCGCCCGCATCACCCGCTGGCTGGCCTGGCTGCACGCCGAGCGCACCGAGCTGCCCCTGGACCCGGTGCCGCTGACGGAGCACCTCGCGCTGCTGGGCGGCGGCGGCCGCGTCGCCCTGGACACGGCCATCGCCCACCGCCTCCTGGGCCTGGACACCACGTGAACGCGCGGTACGCGACGTCCGCCCGTACGGACCCGCGCGGCGGGGCGCCCGCCCGTACGCGCACACGCTGCACGGCACCTGCCCGCACCCGCACCCGCCGCGACACGTCCGCCGTACCTCCCCGCCCGTGCCGCCTGGAGAACCGATGAGCCACCCTCCCGCCGACCTCGCCCACGCGATCAGCTCCCGGGCGCTCGGCTGGCTGCACGCCAACCGGCACTACGGCGCCCTGTCCGAGCTGCCCGACGCCGACCTCAGCGCGGACCGGGGCGCGTACAAGGCGCTCGGCGAGACCGCGCTCGCCGCCTCCCTGGTCCTGCGCAGCGGCGCGGCCGGCACCACCGAACTCACCCTCGCCCGCGAACTGCTCACCTACTGCTGGCAGCAGGCCGGCGAGGGCTCCCTGCTGTACGAGCGGCTGCTGCGCTACCCCTTGAAGACCGACCCGCTGGAGACGTACGCCCACTTCATCCGCGGCGGGTTCCGCCACCGGGAGCTGGACGAACTCCTCGCCCACACGGTCACCTTGCGGTCCACCCACGCCTCGGAACACGTGCCCAACCGCCGGCTCGGCGTCGCCAACGCCATCCGGGTCAGCGGTCTCGACCGGGGCGAGGGCACCCCCCGATGGGCCGAACTCACCCGCGCCACCTGGCTCGGCAGCACACCCGACCCCTGGCACCTGGACTGGCTGACCGCCTACGCCGTCACCCACACCGTCTACCACCTCACCGACTGGGGGCGGCTGCCCACCGGCCTGCCCACGCAGCTCGCCGCGTACCTGCACCGCTGGCTCCCGGTGTGGACCGACATCTGGTCGGAGGCGGGCCACTGGGACCTGATGGCCGAGCTGATGATCGTCGAGATGTGCCTGCCCGACGCCCATGTCGACCCCGCGGACTGGCACCGCCTCGCCGAGGTCCAGCACGAGGACGGCATGGTGCCCCGCGACGACCAGCCCGTGGCCGACGACCCCGCCCAGCGCTTCGACGACCACCAGCACCCCACCATCGTCGCCGTGATCGCCGGCAACCTCGCGCTCACCCGCGCGCTGGACACCCCGCGACCGAGCTGATGCCGCGCGCCGAACACCCCGCGACCGGCCGGACGCCGCCCGGCCCGCCGCGGGACGACCCGCTGTGGCCCGCGGCGACCCCGCACCTCCAGGCACTGCTGGCCGCGGTACCGACGGCCGCCGCGGTCGCCGTCGGCGTACACCGGCGCGGACGGCGAGCCCTCTTCGTGCACGGCGCCACCGCCCACCACGGCGGCGTACCGGCCGGCGAGGCGACCCGCTTCGAGATCGGCTCGCTCACCAAGACGTTCACCGCCCTGCTCCTGGCCGAACAGGCCGCCCGCGGCGAACTGCGCCTGCGCGACCCCCTCGCCCGTCACCTGCCGCCGGGCACCCGCCTGCCGCCCGGCGGCGCCGCCATCAGCCTGGCCCACCTCGCCACCCACACCTCCGGCCTGCCCCGCCTCCCCCCGGGCCTGCTGCGCACGGCCCTGCCCCACCTGTTCACCAACCCCTACGCCGCCTTCACCGCCGCCGACACCCTCGACGCCCTGGCCCGCACCCGGCTGCGCTCCCGGCCGGGCAGCCGCGTCCACTACTCGAACTTCGGCGTCGGCCTCCTCGGCCACGCCCTGTGCGGCGCGGCCGGTACGCAGGAGTACGCCGCCCTCCTGGACGCCCGCGTCCTGCGCCCGCTGGGCCTGCGCGACACGGACTGCGGCAGCACGCCCGCGGACGACATGGAGAGCGCGGGCGACCCGGGCGGCGCGGACCGCACCGCCGACGCCACCGGCTACTGGCACCACCGCCCCCGGCCGCCGTTCCGCATCCCCGGCATGCCCGCGGCCGGCGCCCTCCGCTCCAGCGCGCGCGACCTGCTGACCCTCACCGAGGCGCTGCTCGCCCCCGACGACGCCGGTGTCGGCGAGGGCCCGCTGCGCGCCGCCCTCGCCGACACCGTGCGGCCGCGGCTCGCCCTGCGGCGCGGCACACAGCAGACCGCCCTCATCTGGAACCTGCGCCCGCAGCCCGACGGCTCACGCGTCTACCACCACTCGGGCGGCACCCGCGGCTGCACCGCCTTCGCCGGGTTCGACCCCCGGCGCCGCGTCGCCGTCGTCGCCCTGGCCAACTGCGCCCCCGGCCACGGCAACGGCCTCATCCAGCAGGCGTACACCACACTGCGCCGGCTGGGCGCCTGACCGGAACGCGGGCGTCACCGGCGGCCCGCGGGCGATGTGCATCCGGGGCGGGAGATGTGCGAGGGTGCTGCCCATGACGTCCGGCGGCGGAAAGATAAGCGTTGACCAGCAGGAACGAGTGGCGGTGGTCGCCCCCCGCGGTGAGCTGGACCTGCACGACCTCACCGAGGTCGTCGACACGCTGGCGGGGGTCCTGTCCGACCCGGCGACCGACGCGACGCTGATCGACCTCTCGCAGGTGTCGTTCGCCGACAGCGCCTTCCTCAACCAGCTCCTGGTGACCTACTCCGGGCACGCCGTGAAGCGCCGCCCGCTCGTCCTGTGCGGACCGCTCCAGGCGGCCGTGGCACGGCTGTTGCAGGTCACGGGCACCGATACCGTCCTGCCGCTGGCCGCCGGCCGACAGGACGCCCTCGACCGGCTGCGCGCCTCCGAGACGTCCTGAGGACCTGGCCCGCAGACCGGGCCGGCCCGGTCAGGAGCGGGGTGGCGGCGCGAGCACGGCCGTGATCGTCTTCCCGCCGCCGTGCCGCTCGACGGTGACCGAGCGGGAGAGGTTCTGCACCATGAGCCAGCCGAAACCGCCGGGCGTCGTGGGATCGTGCGGGAGCAGCAGCGGCTCCTTGCCGCTGCGGTCGCTGACCTGTACCACCAGCGCGTGCTCGCGGACACAGGCACTGAAGCGGGTGATGCCGCCGCCGTGGCGCAGCGCGTTCGCCGCGAGTTCGCTGGCGACCAGCAGCGCGTCCTCGCGCAGCCGCCGCGCCTGGTGGTGGGCGAGGCCCTCACACAGGGGCAGGACGGCCGTACTGGTCTCGGCGCGCGCCTGTGAGCAGGTCATGCGCTCCGTGAAGGGCATGGCGGGAGCGCTCATGGCGGGAACCTCCTTCGTGCGGGTGCGTCGGGTGTCCTACGCACACCGCGTGCCCGTCAGCGGGGTGGGCACACCTCGGGGCGGACGCCGCCGGTTACGGTACGCGCATGCTGCACCTGCGCCTGATCACACCGGCCGACAAGACGGACGCCGTGGTGCGTCTGATCGAGAGCACGGTCGGCACCACACACCTGGCGGTGCTGCCGGGCGCGGCGCGTGCCCCGGCCGGCGACGTCGTGCTGTGTGACGCCGCCCGGGAGGCGGGGGACGAACTCATCGACGGGCTGCGCGGGCTGGGCATCGACGAGGTGGGTTCGATCGCCGTCGAGCACATCGGCCTGTCGCTGTCGCGCCGCGCCGACCGCGCGGAGCACGAGGCGCCGGGCGAGGGCGCGGACGCCGTGCTGTGGGAACAGCTCAGCGACACCACGCACGAGGAGTCGACGCTCACCGTCACGTACGTGGCGTTCCTCGTCATCGCCACGATGATCGCCGCGTGCGGCGTCGTGCTCGACAACGCGATCCTGATCGTGGGCGCGATGGCGGTCGGCCCGGAGTTCGGCCCGCTCGCCGGTGTCTGCACGGCCCTGGTGCAGCGCGCCCCGCGCCTCGCGCTGCGCTCGCTGGTGGCGCTGCTCGTCGGCTTCGCGGCGGCGATGGCGGTGACGGTCGGCTTCAGCTGGTTCATGGACGCGGTGGGCCTGTTCAGCCGGGCGCAACTGGAGGCCGACCGCCCCAACACCGGCTTCGTCTACGCGCCCGACTGGTTCTCCTTCGTGGTCGCCGTGCTCGCGGGCGCGGCCGGCATGCTCTCCCTCACCTCGGCGAAGTCGGGCGCCCTGGTGGGCGTGGCGATCTCGGTGACCACGGTGCCCGCGGCGGCGAACGCGGCGGTGGCCCTCGGCTACCGCGACACCGGGCAGACCTGGGGCTCCACGCAGCAACTCCTGCTGAACCTCCTGGGCATCGTCCTGGCCGGCACCCTCACCCTCGTCGTCCAGAAGGGGCTGTGGGCGCGGCAGCGCACCCGCGGCGCCACGCCACGGCGGCCCTGAGGAGCCGGGTCCGGCATGGGGAGCCACTTCGGAGGATCTCGTGCCGGGTGATAGGTATGAAGGGCCGGGTCCGGGGTAAGCGGGCCCGACGCACAGCTTCCGTACGAGCGGAGCGAGCAGAGGCGAAGGGGACAGAGCATGACCACCGTGGCTACGCAGCAGCAGGCTCAGGACCTCACCGCGCAGACGGCGCAGGGGTTGATCGAGCGCGCGTACGCGGACCCCGCGTCGATCGCGCCCAAGGACGCCCGTGAGGTCGGCCGGCACTTCTTCGACCGGCTGGCCGCACTGGAAGAGGGCACGCACGAGTACAGCTATGTACGCAACTGCCTGATCGAGATGAACCTCTCCCTGGTGCAGTACGCGGCCTCCCGGTTCAAGCACCGCGGCCCGCAGGAGATGGAGGACATCGTCCAGGTCGGCACGATCGGCCTGATCAAGGCGATCGACCGGTTCGAGCTGACCCGCGAGGTCGAGTTCACCTCCTTCGCCGTCCCCTACATCACCGGCGAGATCAAGCGGTTCTTCCGTGACACCTCCTGGGCCGTGCACGTCCCGCGCCGCCTCCAGGAAGCCCGGATCGAACTGTCCAAGGCCACCGAGGAGCTGCGCACCCGCCTCGGCCGCACGCCCTCCACCGCCGAGCTGGCCGAGCTGATGCA